>DAOSUS010000028.1:0-3219 GCA_035378955.1 Candidatus Hydrogenedens sp.
TAAGAGTTTCTAACTTTTCAACTTTTTTTTCCTACATCTTGTCTTATGGCCCTCATGCCCCTCCCCTATATTTTCTCATTCAATACCTACTTTGCGGAAAGTTAGGAATATCCATAGAAACTTTTCGTTGGATGGTTATCGTTTTTAACCTTATTACAGTGAATTTTGTGTATCTTATTGCTAAACATTTCCTCCCTAAAAAATATGCCATAGGGGTTGTTTCCTTATTTATTCTTTCTCCTATCTTGTTATGGAATTCCGCCAGTTTACGATACCACTCAATTGCCTATATGCTTGCTATGCTATCATTATATTTTTTCTTCAAATATTTTATAACTCCACTGAAAGTCAACGGTTATGCTGTAATTACCCAAACCGGTATAAATATCCTACTCGTTTTATCTCACAGTATTTTTGTTTGGCTAATAGGATTTGAAATTTTTCTACTTGTACTAAAGGTATTAAAACGCCAATACATTTATCTTGTTCCTGTTTTTTTTAATTTAGTTATTTTTAGTGTAACCTTATTTTATTTAGCATACATACTTCGTGGAAATAAGTTTCTTGCTCTTCCGTTTCAGCCAACTTTACTGGAAATATTTGAAAAAATATTTGGGGTTCAGGATTTTGAAGTCCCTGTGTATGTATCCTGGGGCGTATTCTTGCAGCCGTTTTTTGCTCCACATCCTATTCCTTCCCTGCTGCAAAAAATCTGTGATGTTGCTCCTACAATAATTATCAAAACTGGGGGTCTAATTCTGGCGTTTGTTCTTTTTCTTTCGTTTATCTATACCTCATACCAGATAATTAAAAATTACCGCTCTTTCTCTGAAAGTTTTATTGCTATTTTCATGCTTGCTTTTATTCCCCCTTTGGTTTTTGCTTGTTATTCTTTCCTTGCCAATACAGATTTGCTATTAGTTCGTTATGTTCTCCCGTGTTATATTGCAAAATTTTGTTTTCTGTTTGTTATTTTGAGTAAATGGGAGCCTAAAAATAGTTTTTATAAAAAAATCATTATCAGTCTTATTATAATCTGGGCTTTACATCAATACTCTCTATTCCGCGTCAACAAAATTTACACCGATTGGGAAGGCTGTGTTCAGTATGTAAATTCTAATTTGACGGAGAATGATGTTATAATTTGTAATACCGATATAGATACCGCTATTTTCAAATATAACTGGAAATCAAAAATCCAGAAACCATTCCCTCTCATTTTCACCTCCGATTCTTTAGATACAACCATAGATTTCATAACTTTTTTGGTCAAAAATCTTTCTCCTTCTCATAAGGTTTGTCTTATCTATAACACCAAATGGGATTATCAATTTGAATCTTCGATAAATGAACTATGGAATAGGTATGGTCTCCGCTATACTTTTTGTGGATTTCCTTCCTGGGAAGGGCTATTATGTTATGTATTTTCCATTGATGAAAACTTAAAGGCAGAGAATAAAAATACGGTTAAATTAGGAGAAGGTTTTAAACCATCATCTGACAATTGGCTCATATCTTTAATAAAGTCCAACCTCAACAGAGAGTTTGATGAACAAGAAAAAATGATATTGTCGCGATATGCAAATTTTGGGGAGGAAACAGGTCTAACTACTCCTATCCACTTAGCTTTAGACCTCTTGAGTGTGGGTAAAAAAGAATGGGCAAGGATAATCACAAAACAGTTCCAGAATGTCAATGCCTTTATAGCCTTTTCTTATGCTCTTTCAGAACAGGAGAATAAATTGAAAGCAGATGAGATTTTCCAACACATAAGAGCACAAAATCCATACTTTGCCCGTGTTTTTTCACCGATATGGAAGGCACTCAAAGATATGGATTATCGTTCCCTTAAAGAAGTTTCAATACGATTAATCAATGATGGATATTTCCCTGCATATTTGTTCTATCATTTTGCGACACATAAAGTTGATAATACCCCATGCATCCTTCCTTTGGGGATATATCCCTTCACAATGGATAGCGAAGATAAACTTAGAAATATTCTATTAAAAGAACCCAATATCTCGAATAACAAAATCATTGAAGACCGCTATGAAGAGATTATACAACTACGCAATATATGCACTAAATCTTAATGGTATGAAAAACAAGTTTTTTAGTCTCAATCACCGAACAGAAAAAACTTTTTACTATCTTTTAATTTCCTTAATCACACTCATTTTAATATTACTTCTAAAACAAAAACCCTCGATTTGGTTTGATGAATATTTTTGGGGAATATCCTATCAAGATGCCCCCAATTTGACTACATTCCTCCAACTTGTAGGGACACAAGGACCCGAAGTGGCACCTTTATATTTGAGTATAATGTATACCGCTATTAAACTTCTTAATCTATCCCCAGAAGTTTTTAGATATTTCTCCATTATTGCAAGTATTGCAACTATTCTTTTTACTTATAAACTATTTAAAATCTTCTTTCCTCCCTTTATTAGTTTCATAATATCTCTAATTCCTGCAATTATCCCTACCTTTCTTTGGTATAGTATGTTATTAAGACCTCATGCACTGGCTTTTTCCTTTTCAATGTGCTCTTTATATTTTTTCTTTTCCATCCTAAAAAATAAAACCGATACATCTCAATCCAAATATTTTTTACTATTAACTCTTGTAAACGGATTGCTCTTACTCACCTATTATATATATGTATGGTTAGTTTTTTTTGAAATGTCTATTCTTTTCGTCTCTTTTTTTATTGAAAAATCTAAAAAAATATTCTGGGTGCTTCCTATCCACCTTTTATATGTAATTGCCATACTTCTATATCTGACCTTTTTTTCAACGCCGAGCAATATTGCTTACTCAATCCATGTTAGTCTTGAATCCCTTCTAAATTATATCTTTGGGGTTCAGGATAGAGAAGTTCCTTACTTTGTCTCCATATCACCGTGGATTTATGCTATTTTCGGAACGAATAAAATATCTTTTTCTATTGCGAAATTATGTGATACAGGTATTCCATTCTTATTAAAAGCAAGTAATCTTGCATTCATAATTATTCTACTCTTTTTCTTCTTTAAAAATTTCTTGTTCGTTTTAAAAAATAATTCTTTCCGTTTCGAGATTCCCAATATTGCCCTCTTGTGTATTGCATTTATAGTCCCCTTCTGCTTTGTTGTTTTCACTCTGATTACAAAGATTCCATTGATGATGATTCGCTTTTTACTTCCCTCACTGATTATTCGATGGGGATTATTA
>DAOSUS010000028.1:3229-36876 GCA_035378955.1 Candidatus Hydrogenedens sp.
TTATTATCTAAAATAATTTTTAATTGGAAACCTCATCGGTCGTTTTTTAAGGTAGTAGGAGTTTCATTCTTTATCATTTTTATTCTTCTACAATATCTGATGTATCAACAAAGCAAACCTTATACTCCCTGGGACGAATGCACAAATGCTTTGGCACAAGAGATAAGTGAAAAAGATGTAGTTATTTTGGGACCGGGAGATATTGCACCGATATTTTATTACCATTGGTGTTCAAGGTTAAAACATTCTGTGCCTATTGTGGCTGTTTCTGGTTCTTTATATTTAACTACTGACTTACTTATCTATCTTATAAAACACCTTCCGCCAGAAAGAAATATATGGGTCTTATTTAGAACCGAATTTGGGACAATGCCCCCTTTATTAAGAAAGGAATGGGAAAAACATCATCTTGTATATCACACAGTAAAAGAATTTCCTTCTTTTGAGGGTTTAATTTACTTTGGATTTTCAATTAAAGAAAACCTTGAGAATAAGACCACTCTGGATAATCCCAACACGAATTCATTACTTCCAGAAACAACGAAAGAACTTGCCCCGCACTTGAAGTCATGTCTGGAAACTAACCCTAACCCGTTAGACTTACCCATATTGTCCCGATATGATAATCCATTGGAAACACCAGAAAGAGGAACTTATATTCAATACACAATGGATTGGCTTTCCATAAATAGATACTGCTGGGCTCAAACCGTGTTAGAACCTATCTCAAATATCTCGCCCTGGGTTGAGTTTAGTTATGCACTATCTTGTTTAGATACCGACCCCATTAAAGCAGAGAAGATATTCCATAGAACTAAAAAAAGTAGTATTTTTTTCTACAATACAATGCATCCTATCTGGAATGCTATAAAAGTAAAAGACTACGGTACATTAGATAAGGAAACAAAAAAATTAATGGATTATGGATTGTGGATAGCACATTATTTTAATCACTTTGCAAAACATAAATTAGCAGGGTCTTCATGTATTTTACCGATGGGTAGTTTTCCCTACGACTGGGATGTAGAAATCGAACTTCAGAAAATTATTTTGAGAGAACCTCAACCAACAAACAATGATTTTATAGAAACAAGATACCAACAAATAATAGATATTATGAATTTCCAGATAGAACCCTAAAAATAAGTGTATTCTTCATCTACAAAAATTACAAAGAGTGCCATTTTAAAAAATAAGAAGCAAAAATATAAAAAATGGAAAGAATTGAGGAATCCTTACACCTTATAAGAAGATTGGGCTGATTTGTTTTTATCTTGATAAAAATTTTATAATAATACACCTCAAAAAAAGATTTAACTTTACACCTCTATCTTTTCCGCGGCTGTAAAAGAGAGCGTGTGTCTCGTTTTGTGTGAAGAAAAATTAAATTAAAGTAAGGAACAAACATAACCTATGGCAAGATACTTAGGTCCGAAACACAAGTTATGTCGGCGTTTGGGTTCCTGTATATGGGGAAGCCCAAAATGTCCGTCTAAAAAGCGTCCATTTAGACCGGGACAACATGGAAGAGACCCGAAAGGGAAGTTGTCCGTTTATGCTCGGCAATTGCTGGCGAAACAAAAAATTCGCATGCACTACGGTTTAATGGAACGGCAAATGTGGAAAACATTCCAGGAAGCTAAGCGTATTACAGGTGATACAGGTGTAAATCTGATGAGACTTCTGGAATGCAGGCTTGATACGGTAGTTTACCGTTTAGGCTTTGCACCGACTATTTCTTCAGCACGGCAACTCGTAACTCATTGTCATTTCCTGGTAGATGGTAAGAAAGTAAATATCCCATCTTTTACCGTAAAACCAGGAATGAAGATTACAGTGCGTGAGAAGAGCAGAAATATTCCGATGATAGCCGAAGGAGCAGAAAATCCTTATCAGGAAATCCCTCCTCATCTTTCTCGGGAAGCGAAATCCTTTGAAGGGCATGTCGTTTCCGTTCCGGCAGAAGAAAATCTTCCTTTCCTTGAAGATACTCCGGGCGTCATCGGGTTCTATTCGAGATAGTTTTTTCTGTATAATTGAATAATGCAAACGGGTCGAGTTTGGTTTCGACCCGTTTTTTTGTGAAAATTGAATACTTATGTAAAGGGTATTATAAATGAGTATAGAAATCATTGTGGGAGCAAATTGGGGCGACGAGGGAAAAGGTCGCATGGTGGATTATTTTGCCCAAGACGCTGATTTTGTTATCCGTTATCAAGGAGGAAATAATGCAGGGCATACTGTTATTAATGAATTTGGGGAATTTAAATTACATCTCATACCCTCTGGTGTTTTTAGTAAAAAGACCATTAATATATTAGGACCGGGCATGGTTCTTGACCTCCAAAGTCTGGTAGAGGAAATTGAGAGTTTTAAGAAACATGGAATAGACCCCAAAATATATATTTCGGAGCGTGCTGTTATATGTTTTCCCTACCATCGTTATGAAGATATATGGGAAGAAGAACGATTGGGTAAAAACGCGTATGGCTCTACACGAAGAGGTATTGCCCCTGTGTATGGAGACCGAACGATAAAAAAGGCTATTTTAATGGGCGACCTTTTTTATCCTGAATATTTAGAAAAGCGATTACGGCAAATTGTAGATTGGAAGTTGCAAATAGCCCAAGGCGTTTATGGGAAAGATAATCCTTTCACCTTTGAAGACATTTGGGAATGGACACAGAAATGGAGCAAGCCCTTATTACCTTATATAAAAAACACAAATGAAATATTAGAACAAGCTGTTAAGAAAGGCAAAAAGATACTTTTTGAAGCACAGTTAGGGACACTGAGAGACCTGTATTTTGGAATTTATCCTTATACAACTTCTTCCTGCACATTATCCACTTTTGCTCCTATTGGTAGTGGTCTCTTTGGCTATCCACCGGATAGGGTCATTGCTGTTGTAAAGGCTTTTTCAACCTGCGTCGGGGAAGGTCCTTTTGTAACCCTGATGGAGAAAGAAGAGGCAGACCAGTTACGCGAAATTGCTAAGGAATATGGAGCAGCAACAGGAAGACCGCGAACCATCGGTCATTTTGACGCGGTAGCAACAAAATATGGTGTAAAAGTACAGGGCGCTACCGAAATAGCCCTGACCAAATTAGACAGTCTCACAGGTAAAAAAATATTAAAGATTTGCACTCATTACAAGTTTGAAAATAAGATGTTTGATGATTTTCCAATCAATCCTATACTTGAAAAATCAGAGCCTGTTTATATTGAACTTCCGGGCTGGGATGAAGATATTTCTAAGGTGCGTCGGTTTGAAGACCTTCCCCAAAACGCCCAAAATTATGTATTAGAAATAGAAAAACGGGTTTCATGTCCCATTAAATATATTTCTGTAGGACCTGAACGCGAAGCCTTAATTGTGCGTTAATTCTATAAGAATAAATATCAAAATAAATCCCAATAGAATATTAGAAAGTTACTAATAAAAGCCTATTTTTGTATTTTGTATATCCGATTATCTTAAAAGATGGGATATAATAATATTCATTTGATATGAGTGTATCATTATTAAGATTTAAAGTTATAAGCCAGATTATTGAGCAGATAGAGAAATCTTCATGGGTGCAAATTGCAGGACCATGGGGTGTAGGGAAAAGTGTTATCCCATATCTTATTCATTCCGAACTTAACAAACCTCTTTTAGTTATTGCTTCGGATAATCATGGTGCGGAAGAAATATATGAAGATTTCATAACATTTACTTCAGAAGAAGATTGTGCCTTCTTTCCTCCCTGGGAAACATTGCCCACAGATTTTATTGACCCGGCAGAGGATATTGTTTCTGAACGCCTTCATTTGTTAACCCGAATTATCTCCGGAAAACAAGTACCGAAAATTATCGTCACATCTATCCGCTCGTTATTACAAGTAGTTCCAACACGAGAAGCACTAGAAAAACAAAGGTTACAATTAAATAAAGAACAAGAATACAATCTTGAAGACTTAACTACCTTACTTATTAATTCGGGTTACCAACGCGAAGCGAGTGTGTCTCAACATGGTGAATTTAGTCGGAGAGGGGGAATATTAGATATATTTCCGTATGCTCGAGAATTGCCCGTTCGCCTGGAATTTTTTGGTGATATTATTGAATCTATACGGGAGTTTGACCCGGAAACGCAAAAAAGTATTGCCCCTCTGGAATATGTAGATGTTATCTTAAAAACAGAAAAAGACCTGATTATTAAAAATAGTTCTTTGCAGCAAAAAAATTACCTGTTGGATTATTTATCGAGGGATACTCTAATTATTTGGGAAGAACCATTAAATATATTTAAAGAGAGTCGTAAAATTGAATCTGAATTTGGAGAGAATTTATACACCTTTACACAAGATGAAATTGCAGGCAAGTTTCGTGAATTAAAAAATATAGAAATAGCGTCTTTATCCTTACCCGAACGGTCTGCACCCCGTATTATTATCCCCATGGATTCCCTTCAAATCTGGACAAAAAATTTGAATGAATTCTGGGAGCAATTAAAGCAATGGGACATTGAACAATATCATGTGCGAATTCTTTGTAATACGCACTCAGAGCAATTACGCATGCATGAATTAATCTCAAAACAGGGGTATCGTCTTGATAAAGATTCTTTTGACCTGAAAATCGAAATGGGTAGAATTCGTCCCGGTTGTATTTATTCCGATGAAAAGTTTGTCTTATTAAGTGAAAAGGAACTATTTGGAAGGAAATTTGTTCGACGGAGAGGGCGATTTTTCCGTAAAGGAAGTCGTATCTATTCGTTAAGTGATTTAAAACCGGGGGACTATGTTGTTCATGAAATTCATGGAATAGGCAAATTCACGGGGCTTTATCGTTTAGAAAACAAATCCAGCGATTACCTTGCCGTTGTATATCGTGATGGAGATATGTTGTATATCCCTGTTACGCAATTAGACCAGATACGGAAATACATAGCCGGGGAAGATGTAACTCCTAACCTTGATAAAATAGGAGGAAAAACATGGAGCAAGACGAAAGATAAGGTACGGGAGTCTGTCAAACAATTTGCAGAGGAATTACTTAAATTATATGCCAAACGACATCATTGTAAGGGTTTCGCTTTTTCGCCAGATACGCCCTGGCAAAGGCAGATGGAAGAAGCCTTTGATTATGATGAGACACCTGACCAATATCAGGCCATTGAGGAAACCAAACGGGATATGGAAACTCCTCAACCTATGGACCGTTTGATTTGCGGAGATGTTGGCTTTGGGAAAACTGAGGTTGCAATAAGAGCAAGTTTCAAGGCAGTAATGGACGGTAAACAAGTTGCAGTTCTGGCTCCAACAACAGTACTCGTTCATCAGCATTGGCATACTTTTCAGGAACGCATGGCAGGATTCCCTATCCGTATTGAATCATTAAGCCGATTACGTACGACAAAAGAAATAAAGCAGGTTCTGGAAGGATTAATTACAGGGGAAGTGGATATCGTTATTGGCACACATCGTTTACTTTCAAAAGATGTCCAATTTAAAGATTTGGGTTTGCTTATAATTGACGAGGAACAGCGTTTTGGTGTAAGACATAAGGAACAGTTAAAAAAACTTCGGGAACATGTAGATACACTTACTTTAACAGCGACACCGATACCACGAACACTACAGTTTTGTTTATCAGGCATTCGCGATATGAGTGTTATTAACACGGCACCCAATGACCGACTACCCATTCACACCTGCATCGCTAATTATTCTCCGGAAATTATAAAAGAAGCCATTGAACGGGAATTGCGACGGGAAGGACAGGTTTATTATCTCCATAATCGTGTGCAAACTATTGAATATACGGCCATGAAAATACAACAATTAGTTCCGAATGCGCGAATAGGTATTGGGCATGGGCAGATGTCAAAAAATGAATTAGAAAAGGTAATGACTGCTTTTATTAATCGGGAAATTGATGTGTTGGTATGCACCACCATCATTGCCTCCGGGATAGATATTCCAAATGTAAACACAATTATTGTAGACCGTGCAGACCGATTTGGTTTAAGTGAACTTTATCAAATACGAGGTAGGGTTGGAAGATATAAACATCGTGCCTTTGCATACTTATTAATCCCTTCCGATAGGGCTCTTACTAAAGATGCTCAGGAACGACTAAAAGCCATTCAGGATTTTTCTACATTAGGTTCGGGTTTGCAGGTTGCATTAAAAGATTTAGAAATACGGGGCGCAGGCGATTTATTGGGACCGGAACAAAGCGGTCATATAAACGCTGTCGGTTTTGATACCTATCGTGAATTGATTGAGGAAGCCATTGCAGAAATGAAAGGGCAACCTCTTATTCGTAAAAAATTACCTCCGTTTGAAACTACTATTCAGGCGCGTATTTTGGATGACTATATCTCCAATTCCCTTGAAAAGATGCAATGGTATCAACGAATTTCCACGGCACAAACACCCGAAGAATGTGAAGACTTGATAGAGGAACTCAAAGATAGATACGGACCGATACCCATGCCCGTTGAAAATTTAGTCAAAATTATGAAATCACGCGTATTGGCTGTAGATTTGGGAGTGAAAAAATTAGTCTTAAATAAAAACTTTTTATATATTCAGTTTGATACCTATCATCCTGTTTCTACTTTACGAAAAAAATACGCATTTGAAATTTTTGGAAAAGAGATAGAAATGGGATTAGAAGAATATCCTTATTTAGAATGTTCCATTGATGATACCCCAGAAAAATATTTAAACCTTTTAATAACCTATTTAGAAAAACTTCATGATGAAGGTGTGTAAACATAGATGAATAGAACCATGAGAAATGGGAATGAAGAAAATGCCATAAATAATATAGAAATTAGTCGTAAATAAGAAACACAGGGAAAGATTTTTTATCTTTCCCTGTGTTCTTTCCAATAACTTAATACATAAAGAGCATATCTCAAAGGATATTTAGATATGTATCTTAAATGTCAAAATACAACATAAATTCATAGGGATGGGGTCTTAAATTAACGGCTTCAACTTCACGAACACGCTTGTATTCTATCCATGTTTTCAAGACATCTTCAGTAAATACATCTCCTTTGGTAAGGAATTCATGGTCTTTAGATAACGCATTCAGGGCTTCGGCAAGACTTCCGGGAACTTGCGGGATAAGTGCTTTTTCTTCAGGAGGAAGGTCATACAAGTCTTTATCCATAGGCTCACCGGGGTCAATTTTATTCTGAATACCATCCAGACCTGCCATTAAAAGAGCCGCAAATGCCATGTAGGGGTTGCAGGATGGGTCGGGCACACGAAATTCAATCCGCTTCGCTTTGGGACTGGGCGAATACATAGGAATACGACAGCAAGCACTCCGATTACGAGCAGAGTAAGCAATATTTACAGGTGCTTCATATCCAGGAACTAATCGTTTGTAACTATTCGTTGTCGGATTTGTAATAGCGACAAGTGCATGGGCATGTTTTAACAGACCGCCAATAAACCAGATTGCCTCTTGACTTAATCCAGCGTATTTATTTCCTGCAAAAATAGGTTTTCCGCCTTTCCATAATGAAATATGACAATGCATACCGGAGCCATTATCACTAAATAAAGGTTTTGGCATGAAGGTTACAGTCTTACCATTTTTCTTAGCCACATTTTTAATAATGTATTTATAAAGAGTTAATTGGTCTGCCATCTGTGTCAGGGGAGCATAACGCATATCAATTTTAGCCTGGCCACCTGTAGCAACTTCATGATGATGACATTCCACATTAATCCCACAATCTAACATTAATTTAACCATCTCACTGCGGATATTATATGTTTCATCTGAAGGCGGTATCGGGAAATACCCTTCTTTATAACGAAGTTTATAACCTAAATTTGGTTTTTCATCCCTACCACTATTCCATATACCCTCATTACTATCAATAAAATAATATCCACTATTGGGTGTCTGGTCAAAACGAATATCATCGAAAATAAAGAATTCTGCCTCAGGTCCTATATAGCATGTATCTGCAAGACCTGTGGATAGCAGGTAATTTTCTGCTTTTTGGGCAATATTTCGTGGGTCACGGGTATAACGCTCTTTTGTAATGGGGTCTAAAATATTGCAATATAACACTAATGTAGGAATATTTGAAAATGGGTCAACAAATGCTGTGCGTGGGTCGGGTAATACAAGCATATCGCTTTCATGGATACTTTGCCAGCCCCGAATACTTGAACCATCAAATCCTATCCCGGATTCAAACACTTCCTCATTTATTTCGGATACAGGGAAAGTAAAATGTTGTTGCAATCCAGGAAAGTCCATGAAACGAAGGTCAACAAAGACTATATTTTTTTCTTTAATCATTTTTAATACATCTTTGGGGGTTAAATCTTTATACATAATTTTTCTCCTTAGTATTGTTTTTTTATTGTTAAGAGACGACTATATCTCCTGTTTCGCCTGTTCTTATTCTAATGGCTTCCTCTACCGGCATAATAAAAATTTTCCCATCTCCGATACGACCTGTGGAAGCCGATTTTAATATCGCTTTTACTACTGTTTCTACCATTTCATCTACAACCACCACCTCAATCTTAATTTTAGGAAGGAATTCTACAACATATTCTGCACCACGATATAATTCTTTATGACCATGTTGTCTGCCAAAACCTTTGACTTCGGACACAGTCAAACCTTTGCACCCAATTTCTGCAAGTGCTTCTTTTACTTCTTCTAACTTAAATGGTTTGATGATTGCTTCGATTTTTTTCATCTATCAATACCTCATTTTATTAAATCTATAGTTCAGGTAAAATATGAACCCTATTATAACAAATTAAAATCTTTTATTTATTGTTTCTTATAAAGCAATATAAATGCCAAGGTTCGTTAAATACGCCATTTTTACAAAAAATACCAACAAATATGCGTTTTTTACTTCTATTTATAGAGTTAGAAACAAATTTTAGAATAAACAATATACATAAATGTATTATCTATAATTCTTAAAATACATAAATGTAAGATTTTTTTGTGAAGGATATTTAATTATTAGGAAAATAGCGAAAAATATATTTGACATTCAAATAAAAAAAGTGATAGATTATATATTGATATTATAATGTGATATTTTTTTTATATATAAGTGATATTCATTAATTAATTTTTTGTATTACCTGCCTATTGATTTCTCGTTTTGAATAATGTAGGAGGTTTTGACTTATTTGACTTATTTAAGGAGGAGATTTTTATGCCGACTTATACTTATGAATGTGTAAAATGCGGTCATCGTTTTGATTATTTTCATTCGATTACAGCAAATCCTAAAGTTGTATGTGAAAAATGTAAAGGGAAATGTGAGCGTTTGATTGGTAATGGAGCAGGGATAATCTTCAAAGGAAGTGGTTTTTACGAGACGGATTATAAGAAAAAAGGTAGCAATGGCAACGGTTCTCACAAAACAAGTACAAGCACAAGTTCCAATAATGGAAATGGAAAAACTTCAACAGAGACTAAAACAAGCAATAAGGAAACTACTTCAACATCAAAAACTTCATAACAAAATAATGCCCACATAGTAATAATTTTTGGTGCATTCTTTTTAGAATGCACCAAAAATTGTTTTATAATTACATTTTCTAATTTCTGAAACTATTTAAAGGGAAAAGACTATGACCAACGAAGAAGTAAAACAATTAGCTGACCAATATCTTATAAACACTTATGGTTCTCGGAATCTTACCTTAGTGCGGGGTAAAGGGACCCATGTATGGGATGCAGACGGTAAAGAGTATATCGATTTGTTTTCAGGAATTGCCGTTTGTAATTTAGGACATTGTCATCCTGCGGTTACGCAAACTATTACTGAACAAGCAAACAAATTGTTGCATGTGTCCAATTTATACAACATAGAACCGCAAGTTTTATTAGCGAAAAAGTTAAGTGAATGTTGTTTTGCTAAAAAATGGTTCTTTTGTAATGGTGGAGCAGAAGCCAATGAAGCAGGGATAAAAATTGTGCGGCGTTACTGGACTATTAAGGGAATGTATAAACCTCATATTATTACTGCAGAACAGTCTTTTCATGGTCGAACTTTAGCTACCATTACAGCGACGGGACAGCCTAAATATCATAAAGGATTTGAACCCATGATGCCAGGATTTAGTTATGTCCCTTATAATGACCCTTCTGCATTGGAAAAGGCTATCACGAAAGAAACCGGTGCTGTATTATTAGAACCTATTCAAGGTGAAGGGGGTATTCGGCTCCCTTCTCCCAACTACTTAAAAGAAGTCCGTGAGATTTGTAATCAACACAATATTTTGTTGATTTTTGACGAGGTTCAAACGGGATTAGGCAGAACAGGATATTTATTTGCCCATCAGGGATATGGTGTAGAACCGGACATTATCACTTTAGCCAAAGGACTGGCAAATGGGGTGCCTATTGGTGCAATGGGTTGTACAGAAGAGGTAGCACAAGGTTTTAGCCCCGGCTCTCATGCGTGCACTTTTGGGGGTAATCCTTTAAGCACAGCAACCGCCTTAACGGTTATGAATGAACTAACCCAACCCGGATTTCTGGATAAAGTTCAAAAATTAGGGAATTACTTTATCGATGAACTTCAAGAACTTGCGAAATCCCATAGCAAAATCAAAGAGGTTCGTGGACGAGGGTTAATGATTGGGATGGAATTTGATGAACCCGTATCTCCTCTTATAAGTCAATTATTATCACAAGGTATAATATGTGGTTCTGCAGGACCTAATGTGTTGAGGTTTCTGCCCCCATTAATTATAGAAAAAGATGAATTAACAGTAGCATTAAAAGCACTACAAAAAGCATTAGGAGTTCTGGGATGGTAAAAGACTTTCTTTCCTTTCTCGATTTCTCTACCGAAGAAATTCACAAGATATTAAATCTTGCCCATGAATTAAAAATCTTGCAGAAGAAGGGTCTCCCCCATCGTTGGTTACGGAGCAAAACACAAGCCATGATTTTTGAGAAACCCAGTTTACGGACAAAACTTACTTTTCAGATTGGTATGTTTCATTTAGGTGGCGAAACCATTGTAATGGATATGCGATTGGGAGAACGAGAATCAGTTCCTGATGTTGCTAAAAATTTAGAGCGTTGGGTAGATTTAATTGTAGCGAGAACTTTTAGCCATGACGATTTAGTATGTCTTGCTCAAAATGCACATATTCCGGTAATAAATGCTTTAAGCGATTTATTACATCCCTGTCAAATTATGGCAGATATTATGACCTTACAGGAGCATTTTAAGGAAAGGATAAAAGATTTATTGGTCGTATTTGTGGGTGATGGGAATAATGTGTTCCATTCCTGGGCAGAATCTTTAATTCATTTCCCGATACAACTTCGACTGGTTTGTCCGGAAGGTTATTCGGGGGATGCCCATCTTTTAAGCAAAATAAAAGAGAAAGTAGGTAACCGTTTAATTATTACACATAGTATTTATGAAGGTGTCAAAGATGCTGATGTTATCTATACAGATGTTTGGGCAAGTATGGGACAGGAAAGTGAGCAAGAGAAACGCTCTAAAATTTTTGCTCCCTATCAAGTTAATGAGAAACTTATGTCTCTTGCAAAACCTGGTGCTAAGTTTATGCATTGTCTTCCTGCTCATAGAGGGATGGAGGTAACTTCAGAGGTTATTGATAGTCCCCAATCTTTAGTCTACGACCAGGCAGAAAATCGTTTGCATGTTCAAAAAGCGATTATGGTTACATTGTTAGGATATAATCCCCATTAATAATATAATAAGGAGTTAATAATATGGAAAAACAACCTAAACGAATTGTCCTCGCATATTCAGGAGGTCTGGATACTTCGGTTATTTTACGATGGCTCATGGAAACATTTAACGCAGAAGTAATTGCTTATATTGCGGATATTGGACAGGGTGAAGAATTAGAATTGGCGAGAAAGAAAGCATTAGCCACCGGTGCTGTGGATGCCGTGGTAAAGGATTTAAAGCGTGAATTTGTTCAGGATTTCGTTTTCAAAGCGATGCGTGCAAATGCCATTTATGAAGGATGTTATTTATTAGGCACAAGTATTGCCCGTCCCATCATTGCTAAAGGACAGGTGGAGGTATATCGGGAAAAGAAAGCCGATGCTGTGGCACATGGTGCTACAGGAAAAGGAAACGACCAGGTTCGATTTGAATTAACCTGCATGGCATTTGAACCATCTATTCAGATAATCGCTCCGTGGAGGGACCCTCGCTGGACATTAAATAGCAGAGAAAAAATGATTGCTTATGCAGAAAAACATGGTATCCCTGTTCCTGTGTCTAAAAGTAAACCTTATTCTTCAGATCGTAATTTACTCCATATTTCTTTTGAAGGTGGAATTTTGGAAGACCCCTGGATGGAACCGCCTGAAGATATGTTCGTATTAACCACAGACCCAACAAAGGCACCTGATAGTCCGGAATATGTTGAAATTGATTTTGTTCAGGGCTATCCTAAAGCGGTAAACGGGAAGGAAATGGAACCTGAAAATCTACTGGCTTATTTAAATAAACTTGGCGGTAAACACGGCATAGGGCGTGTGGATATGGTAGAAAATCGTTTTGTAGGAATGAAATCAAGAGGCGTTTATGAAACACCCGGCGGAACCCTCTTATATTCGGCACATCGTGCTGTTGAATCTATAACTATGGACCGTGAAGTCATGCTCCTGCGTGACCAATTATCTCCTAAAATAGCCCAACTTATTTATAATGGCTTCTGGTTCTCTCCTGAAATGGAAGCACTGAATAAATTCGTAGATGAAAGCCAAAAAAATGTTACAGGTACTGCTCGACTTAAATTATACAAGGGCTCATGTATCGTGGTAGGAAGAAAAGCCGAAAAGACTTTATACGACCCACAAATTAGCACCTTTGAAAAAGATGCCGGAGCCTATAATCAAGCCGATGCAACAGGATTTATTCGCCTTAATGCCCTACGGTTGCGGGTTCGAAATAAAGCCGGTTTCTTTGAAGAAAAATAATTTCCTTAAAGGGGATTATCTATGTTGAACGATGAGGTAAAGGATTTTATCAAATCGGAAAAGATTATAGCGGTTATTCGCGCCGACTTAAAGCAAGAACTTTTTTTTAAGGCTGTGCATGCTCTATTTGAAGGAGGAATTCGCTGCATTGAGATTACGATGACCACCCCGGGAGCATTAACAATTATTGAAAGTTTAAAGAAAGAGTGGAAAGGAAAGGATATTATTATCGGCACGGGGACTGTTCTTGATGCGACAACCTGTCGTTTAGCCATTCTTGCAGGAACCGATTTTATTGTCACGCCGACATTATTACCCGAGGTAATTAGCACAGCAAAAAACTACGGCGTCGCAAGTATGTGCGGGGGATTTACACCTACGGAATTATTACAGGCATGGCAAACCGGTGCTGATTTTGTTAAACTTTTCCCTGCAAGTGTAGGAGGGCCTGAATACATCAAGGCGGTTTTGGGACCGCTTCCCCATTTGCCTATTGTTCCTACCGGAGGAATTCATCATGAAAATGCTCGAAAATTTTTAGAGGCAGGAGCCGTGGCTTTAGGTGTTGGAGGAAACCTGGCAAATAAGAAATTACTCGCAAGTGAAAATTATAAACTTATAACCGAAACAGCACAGTTATACAAATCTGCCATTTCGTAAATTATACTATTTATAAAAATTGCTTCTTTTTTCTATCTATTTGTAGTATAGTAATATATAAAAGTAAGGGTAAAGTTATTACAAAAAATATTTGTTATAATTATGTTATAAATTAGATTTGTAATTAACCCATGAAGAACAAACTATATTTATTCCTTTTAATTCCTATCATTCTTTTTCATACCCTTTATATTCTTATCGTTACTATTTACGATTATCGAATCTTTCAAAATAGAGCAGAGGATTTATTGGTAAAACAAGGAGAAACTTTATCTGAATTAACTATATCTCATTTGATAAATAAGGATTTTACATCCCTAAAAGAAATTTATAGGACTTGTAAAAAAAGTAATACAACAAGTGGTCTGTTTATTTTCTCAAAAGATGAAATTATAACAAAAGAATTTTCTGAATTTTTATTAGAGGAAACGGAAGTTAGTAATTTACCTCGGGAAGGTTTTTATTATGGTAAGGGGAAAATTTGGTATTCAATACCTTTAAGAACTAATTCTCAAAATTTTGGAATTCTCTATTTATATATTTCATCAAATTCCCTATATTCTATTTTATGGAATAAAATTCTTCTAACTACCATACTTTCCTTGTTGTCATTAACGGGCATTTTTATACTCCTGCGAATGGTTTTATCCCTTCTAATAGGACCTATAGAACAAATAGTAAAAAATCTTGATTTGGTACTAACAACGCGGAATTTTTCTATCAGGAATAATTTACGCCCAGAAAGTGAAATAGGGCAATTAGGTCTCCATATTGACATACTTCTTGATGAAATAGATAGGAAATTAACGGAATTAAGTTCCGTTCAGAATAGCCTTCAAAACCAGGTGTTAATCCAACAAATGGACCTCGAGAAGGAAATTCTGAAGCGAAAAGAGGCGGAGGATTTCTTACATAAGGAGGAACTTCGTTATGAGGAATTGGTGCAGAATGTAAATAGCATTATCCTGCGTATGGCTCCTGATGGCACGATTATTTTTATTAACCGTTTTGCAGAACAATTTTTTATGTATGAACCCGGGGAATTGATTGGTAAGAATGTTGTGGGGACTATTGTTCCTTTCACGGATTCCAACCAAAAAAATTTATTAGAAATGATTTTAGACATTGGCAAAAATCCGGATAAATATATCAATAATGAGAATGAAAACATAAAAAAGAATGGGGAACGGGTATGGATTTCATGGTCGAATAAAGCGTTATATGATGAAGAAGGAAATATTACAGAAATATTATGCGTTGGAAATGACCTGACGGAACACCGTCGTATGGAACAGGAGATAACCCGGGCAAAAGAGATACTGGAACAGAAGAATAAAGAACTTTTAGAAGCAATTGAACAAACCAACCGATTGGCTATGAAAGCAGAAATAGCTAGCAAATACAAATCCTCCTTCCTTGCAAATATGAGTCATGAAATTCGCACACCTTTGAATGGAATTATCGGTGCTTTACATTTAATTAAGGAAACTATCCAGGAAGAAAAGAGTCTCCAATTCATTAACATGGCTTTATCGAATGCAGAGTCTTTGCTATCACTACTAAACGATTTATTGGATTTATCAAAGATAGAAGCAGGAAATGTTTCTGTCCAAAACAAGGTTTTCTATCCCCGACAGGTTGTTGAAGATGTTATCCAGATGTTCTGGCAACGTGCTCATGATAAAAATCTGGAATTGGGTTGTCTTCTTTCTCGAGATATTCCATTACAGGTTATTGGCGATTCCGATAAAGTAAAACAGGTATTGATTAATCTTGTTGGTAACGCTATTAAATTTACAGAAAAAGGGGAAATTTGTATAGAGGTACAAGTCGTAAAACAGAATATAGATAACGCCATACTTCGTTTTGAAGTGACAGATACAGGGATTGGAATCCCGGATACAGAAATAGACCGAATTTTTGAAGCATTCGGACAGGCAAATCGCCCTGAGGGGAAAAAGTATGAAGGAACAGGTTTAGGATTAACTATAAGTAAACAGCTGGTAGAACTCATGAAAGGGGAAATAGGGGTAGAAAAAGGAACTGATGGGAAAACTGTATTCTGGTTCGAAATTAAATTTTCATTATTAAAGGATAATGGAGAATTCGTTCCGATTCAAAAAGTATTATATTTAATCACAAATAATAGGAGTTTGATTAAAACCATAGAAGAATATGTTCTATCGTGGGGTATTCGGCTTGTTGTATTCAAGTCTGGAGAAGAATTTTTAAATAATTTTAAAAGGGAAAAAGATAAAAAAGAAATTGTTGTCCTGCTGGATATAAAGATTTATTATGATAATCCTGATATTTTACCTATGATTTCTCAATATAATTTACCTGTAATTTTGCTTTACCCTGAAAAGGTATCGCCATCAAAGGAAATAGATATAAAATTTAAAATCCCTTACCCAACAGATAAAAATGAATTTGCCTATATCCTCACAGTAATTGCAAATGAATTTCAAGATATAAAAGAAGAGGGAATACCGTCCCCTATTCATCCCGATGAAATTCGCATTTTGTTAGCAGAAGACAATCATATAAACCAAATGGTGATAAAGGAATTTTTAACCCGAAGAGGGTATCAAGTAGAAATAGCACAATCCGGTAGAGAAGTTTTAGAAAAAATACAAAAAGAGCGGTATCATTTAATCCTCATGGACGTAGAAATGCCTGATATGGATGGTATCCAGACAACCAAAAAAATAAGGGAGATAGAGTCAAAAAATGGAGGACATATTCCTATTATTGCTCTGACGGCTTATGCTTTTGAAGATAAGAAAAATTATTGTTTAGAGATTGGGATGGATGATTATCTAACAAAACCGATACATCCCGAAAAACTTATAAAAACCGTTGCAAAAATACTGGCTCAAAGTGATGTAAATATTCCTCCTTCTAAAGATTCAAATTCCCCTATTCCCAATTCCTCTATTTTTGATGAAACAGCGGTTTTAAATCGCGTTGATAATGACCGCAGTTTGCTTCTGTCTTTAATAAAAATATTTTTTGAGAACATTCCGATGTATTTACAGCAAGCCCGCACACAACTTGAAAATAGAGATTTTGAAGGTTTCCATAAAACAATACATACGATAAAAGGTTCTACAAGTAATTTGGGAGCAGTAAAAGTTGTCCCCATTGCAAAGGAAATAGAGGAAGCAGTTATGGACACAACACATATAGATATTGATTATATGGAGAATCGATTTGAAGAATTAATTGGGGCATTGGAAGAATTTATGGAATTTTTAGAAGAGCGATATCCGGATATAGAACCTTCTATTTAAGGATACTTCCCCGTCGGGAACTTAAGCGTATTCCCTGCAACATCATTTGAAGTTCTTCGGGATTGTCAGACATATCCATAGCCATATCTAAGGTAATGAGGGATTCTTTAACTAACTGGGCAAGGCTATCATTAAAGGTTTGCATTCCTTCTTCTTTCCCTTGCTGAAGAACTGTATCCATTTGAGTCATACGATTTTCTTTTATTAATTTTCGGACAATGGGTGTATTAAATAAAATTTCACATGCGGGAACCCGCCCGCGTCCATCAGCACGGGGAATTAATCGCATACACATAATTGCTTTGAGATTTAATGATAACTGTGAACGAACCTGGTCATGTTGATTGGTAGGGAAAAAGTCAATGATTCTATCCATCGTTTGCATTACATTTGTTGTATGCAAAGTACTAAATACAAGGTGTCCCGTTTCGGCAGCACTTACCGCCGCCATAAAAGTTTCATGGTCACGCATTTCCCCTATCACAATCACATCCGGGTCTTGTCTCATAACAGTTCGTAAAGCGGAATTAAAATCATGTGTATCAATAGAAATTTCCCGTTGATTAATCACTGCCTTTTTATCCACATGAATAAATTCTATCGGGTCTTCAATTGTAATAATATGACAAGGCCGCGTTTGATTAATATATTCTACAATCGCTGCAAGGGTAGTTGATTTTCCGCTACCTGTAGTTCCTGCGATTAGAATCAAGCCTCTTTGTAATTCGACAAATCGAACAATCTGTGGAGGAAGATGCAATTCTTCAAAAGTCTGAATGCGTGTTTTAATTTTTCGCATTACACAGGAAACAGTTCCCCGTTGGCGAAAAATACTTACACGGAATCGGCCTACCCCTTTTTCGTAAAAAGCAAAATCTAAATCACCGCGTTGAGAAAAAACACGCATTTGTTCATCGTTGAGCATAATATTCAAAATCTGGGACATGGTTTCTGGATATATAGGTTCTTCACCTATTGGGGCTAATTCACCGTTTACCCTGAAATAAGGAGGACTTCCCGTTTTGAGATGGATATCCGACGCATCTTTTTGTATAGCGCGTTGTAAAAGTTTTATAAACTCGTTCCGAATAGGTGATGTGCTCATATAAATCCTTCTTTATCTATTTGGAGTTTTTTTCAAAAAATTGACGAAGCCATGGGGGTTTCGGGTCTAAAGTTGGTTTTTCATCTTTTTTAGGTGTTGTTTCTTTTGCTTTTTTCAACTCCTCTTTAGAAAATAGTTCTCCACCATTTTCGGGTTTCTTTTCTTCCTTGGGGATTACTCTTTCTGCTTCTTTTTGCTCTTTTATCTGGGGAATATCTTCTTTTTTAATGGAGGGGATTGTAGGGGAAATCTGCTGTTCTTTTGTAATATTTGTAATTGCGGATGGAATAAACTCACTTGATTTTTGGTCTTCCGGAAAACCAGCAGCAATAACTGTAACACAAATATCTTCTCTCTCCCCTTCACTGACCATGGCACCAAAAATTACATTGGCTTCAGGTCCTAACATTTCTCTCAACTTATCACCTGCACGAATAACTTCACCCATTTTCATATCAGAACCGCCATGGATATTTAATATAGCACCTTTGGCCCCAAGAACACTTTTTGTATCTAACAAGTTACATTCGATAGCACGAATTATCGCTTCTTCCGGTCTTTTTTCACCACGGGCGAAACCAATACCCAGATGGGCTTTACCGCTATTCTGCAGAATTGTGCGGACATCTGCGAAATCAATATTTATAAGTTGTGGAATCTTGATAAGGTCGGTTATTGCTCGTATCCCATTATGTAAGACCTCATCTACTTTCAGAAATGCCTCTTTTACTGTTAAGTCTTTTAAGGTTGCTACGCGGTCATTGGGAATAGTAATCAAAGCATCAACATGTTCTTTCAATTTTTCTATCCCTTCATACGCATTGCGTTTCCTTACAGGACCTTCAAACTCGAAAGGCAAAGTAACAACGGCTATGGTAAGGGCTCCTAATTTTTTTGCAATTTCAGCTACGATAGGTACCGCACCTGTTCCTGTTCCTCCACCCATTCCCGAAGTCAAAAAAATCATTTGAGATCCTTCCAGGGCTTCGCGAATTCGTTCTCGGTCTTCTTCTGCGGCATAAGAACCTAATTCGGGAATAGAACCTGCTCCCCATCCTCCTGTAATACCTTTACCTATTTGCAATTTACATGCCGCTGAGGACTTCGATAATGCTTGAGCATCTGTATTTATAACAATAAAATCTACTCCGCCCATTTTCTGTTCTATCATTCGTTCAATAGCATTTCCACCGCCACCTCCTACACCACAAACTTTAATAACAATGTCATTACCTGGAAATTCCTCTTTTCCAGACATTACTCCAGAAAAACCCACGACAGAACCCGGGCTACTTCCCTTCGGGGTATTTTTATTATCGGGCTCTTTTTCAAAATCATCGGAATCGAGTAATGTAAATCGCTGTGTCATAAACTTATCCTCCAAGGGTGCGTCCCATGTGTATATTTTAAGTGTTTCGTTATTTTAATTTCTCCTATTTATAAATAATATCATCATTAAATCGCATATCTATATATTCATTGCATTGAACTCGAGTTATATCCACTTTATTTAAGGCTATGGAAAAATTCTGAACCTGCCGTTTTAAGTTTTCTCTTTTCCATCTTGTTTCGCAAGGAATTTCATCAAAATATACTTTCAAATTTTCATTGGAATCAATTACAATCTCAGATATTTTAACATCTTTGTTTTTAGGCACCTGATTATACTCATACCAGAACTCCAATGCAGCCCAGAGTCCTTCATCATTTATATAAGCACCGGGTTCAAAGACATTCCGTCGAGATACGCCTGTTATTAAGGGTCCTCTTGCTTCTTTAATATTTGATATTCTTTTCAATATTTTACCTGTGTGTGAAATAAGGAACATCTGGTCATCAACAAAAAGAGTAGCGTAAGGGGGTAATTCCTGAACATGAATTATAATCTTATTCCCCTCATAATCCTTTTCTACGGAACAATCTTCGATAAAAGGAATTCGTTGTAATTTGTTTTTTATTTCATCGGTTTTTAAACGAACCATTCCTTTTCCCAAAAACATATCCACATGGACTCTAATCTCTGCCTCGGAAAATATTTTTAACCCATCAATCTGAATTTCCTTTATTTTATATCTCGGGTCATCCATAAGCACCCAGATAAAAAACGCAAACATTAGGAATATAGTCAGTGCAGATATTATCTTGCCGATTTTACATAACCTACTCACAACAGTTGTTGTTTTTTTTATAAAAGTATTCTTTTTTTTGTAGCGACTGCCTGCAACAGGAGAAGTTATTAAATGAACCTTAGCCATTCATACTACCTCCTGTATTTTTTTAAGGAGCGGTTCTGCAATTTTATTTATATTTCCTGCACCCAGGATAAGCACCACATCCCCTGATTTTAATTGTTTTACCAAGAAATCGGGAACTTCATACATATCACGAACAAGGAATACATGATTGGCTCCCTGCTCTTTAGCCGAATCTACAATCAAATCCGATGTTACACCATTGATAGGAGTTTCACGAGAAGCGTAAATATCTGTAATAACTGCCATATCGGCTTTTGATAAAACTTTTGCGAAATCTTCCGCAAAGAATTTTGTGCGACTATATAAATGTGGTTGAAAAACGACAATCCGTCGTTGGGGTTTTATCCACTGAAGAGCCTCCATAGTGCTGGCTATTTCCGTGGGATGATGAGCATAATCTTCAACAACAGCTATACCTTTTTCTTCTCCACAAAGTTGGAGTCTTCTTTTTACACCACTAAATTGCTGTAGCCCATCCGAAATTAATCCAAAACGCAACCCCAAACAAATACCCACAGCGCAAGCCCCTAAAGCATTACGAATATTATGAATACCTAATGTATGGATAGTCAATTCCCCCAATCTTCCCTTAACGCCTAATCGTTCATCCTGACTTATTACAGTAAATTTTGTTTTAATTCCAGCAAGAACATCGCGAATGGAATCTTTTTTTTCAGGGACTTCTATCTTAACATCCATTCCTCTCAGGGAACAATGCTCTTCTAACCCATAAGTTATACATACACTTTCAATCTCTGGAACAATGGATTTTATATTCGGGTCATCGCCACAAAGTATCGAATAGCCATAGAAAGGAACATCATTGCAAAAATCTATAAAGGCTTTTTTTATACGGTCTAATGTTCCATAATATTCCAGATGTTCTGCATCAATACTCGTAACTACGGCTATAGTCGGATGTAATCTCAAAAAAGAGCCGTCATGTTCATCTGCCTCTGCTACCAGATAATTCCCCGTTCCCCAACGAGCATTGGTTCCACTACGGTGTAATATTCCACCCACAATACTTGTAGCCCCGATGTTGGCATACTCTAAAAATGAGGCTATCATGGATGTAGTTGTAGTTTTACCATGCGTTCCACCTACTGCAATAGCATTGGGTTTCAGACGAATCAGGTCGGCAAGTAAGTCGCTACGATGAATTACAGGGATACCTAATTTCTTGGCTGTAATTATTTCAACATTATCATCTGAAACTGCGGCAGAACGAACAACTATGCCCACATTATTTATATGCTCAGGGGCGTGTCCTTCATAAAACTTTAATCCATAACTTATTAACCGTTCCACAATTTCAGAAGATTTTAAATCAGAACCAGAAACTTCATATCCGAGATTGAGCAGAATTTCAGCAAGACCGCTCATCCCGATGCCACCGACACCAATAAAATGTATTTTTCGTTTAACGCCATTCATTTTTAATATCCTAAAAATACTATATATAGAATACTATATATAGTATAAAAAAACAAGTTTCTTAGTCAATATTAATTAAAAAATTATAAATGCAAAAAAAATTCAGTATTCTTTCTTATGGATAATTTATATGTCTGTTGTATAAGGAATAATTTCCCATTCTCATAAATTATGTTGCTCTAAATTCTACAGGGATTGCATTACAATCTAATGTTTAATTTATTCACCTACAGAACATAGACAACAGATTTATTTTTTCTTTTCAAATTGTAGGGGCACAGCATGCTGTGTATTAATTCATTGCAAGGTTCTTGTAAAAAAATCCAAGAGGGCACAAAGGAATTTTTACTCAGAGGGAAACGAAACATGTTTCGCCCCTACATTGTGAACTTTTTGCAAAGTCTTTGTGTCCTCTGTGGTAAAAGAATTAACCACTCAAATATACCGGTAGATAGGATGCTTTCGCTGATACAAGGGTAATGATTTTTAAATGTGTAGAGACGAAAAATTTTTTGTCTCTACAATATAATTCCTTTTTAAAGGGTGTGAAATTAAATAACGAGGCGAGGATACTTAATCTATTTTATTGTGAATGTTTAACAAATTTTCGTCATTTGTTTTTGTTCGTGTCTATTCTCTAATTCGTGGTTATAATTTTTTTACCAATTAAATTCATTAGACAAAGAAGGAAAGTAGATTATGTTATGAGATATTTACTTTTTTTCTTCATTCTTATTCTTGGTTTGCTCTATAGTATCATGAAGAATCCAAAAGACATTGTGTTATTTAAGTATTGTTTTTGTTCAGGTTATTTATATGCATTGAGATTCTTTGATTAAAGGTAAATAGGGAATTTATGCATCTTGTGCTATTGTGTATTCCGGTATTACCCGTTCTTCAGGATATGCTTCCAGCCCCATTTCACTTTTATCAAGACCTA
Source organism: Candidatus Hydrogenedens sp. (assembly GCA_035378955.1). Classification (NCBI taxonomy): domain Bacteria; kingdom Pseudomonadati; phylum Candidatus Hydrogenedentota; class Candidatus Hydrogenedentia; order Candidatus Hydrogenedentales; family Candidatus Hydrogenedentaceae; genus Candidatus Hydrogenedens; species Candidatus Hydrogenedens sp. The sequence continues at coordinate 25,905 of DAOSUS010000028.1, forward strand.
TGTATTCTTCATTAGCGTCAACCCGTAGACCTAATATCGCACGAATAGTTAACCATGCAATAGTAGCAACACATAGAACAAAAGCACCAACAGATATAATACCTATGAATTGAACAAGTAAAGATTTGTAACCTCCTCCGTAAAATAATCCTTTCTCCACATCAAATAATCCAACGGATAAAGTTCCCCAGATACCATTAACTAAATGGACAGAAATCGCACCTACGGGGTCATCTATTTTTATACGGTCAAAGAACAAAACACTTTCGACAACAATAAAACCTGCAACAATACCAATGATAACACTTCCAAAAACACTTACACCGTCACATGGGGCTGTAATAGCCACCAGACCCGCTAAAGACCCGTTTATTATCATGGTTAAATCGGGTTTGCCTAATCGAACCCATGCATATAGACAAGAAGCGATTATTCCCGTACTTGCCGCCATTGCCGTTGTTAATGCTACATGGGCAATTTTAAGAGGATTCGCTTCCATTGTGCTACCGGGATTGAAGCCAAACCATCCTAACCATAAAATTAACGCTCCCAATGTCGCTAATGCCAGATTATGTCCGGGAATTGGGGAAATCTCACCTTTTTTTCCATACTTCCCTAAACGAGGACCCAATAACCAAGCTCCTACTAAAGCCGACCATCCACCAATAGAATGAACTACAGTAGAACCTGCAAAGTCCTTAAATCCGACATCCATAAAAGAACTAAGCCAACCACCGCCCCAAATCCAATGACCTGCAATGGGATAAATCACTCCAGAAATTACTACAGAAAACAAAAGAAATGCAGAAAAACGAATTCTTTCCGCTACGGCACCTGAAACAATAGTCGCAGCCGTCCCGCAAAAAACAACCTGGAAGAAAAACTTGGCTTCTAAGGGAACTCCTGTCCAATTTAAAGATTTATATACACCTTGATAGAAATCTCCCATAGTAGGGCTGTTATCTGCACCCAGCAGAAAAAAGCCAGATAGTCCAATAAAGGGATTTCCATCACCAAACATCAATGCAAAGCCAACTGCCCAAAAGCATACTAAAGTAATTCCAAAAACCACAAAATTTTTGGTGAGAATATTTACAGCATTTTTAGCCCTGCAAAATCCCGCTTCTACACAGGCAAACCCGGCATTCATCCAGAATACAAGAAAAGCCGTAATAAGAACCCAGAGTGTATCCAAAATTACCTTTTGTGAGATAACACCTTCTCCTCCATCTTCAGCATAACTCAGGCAAGGTAAAAGTGAAAGGATTAATAATAAACCCAAAAGGAACTTCATTTTCTTTTCCATTAGTCAACTCCTTAATTACAATAATTTTTAAATTAATAAATTAAATACAATTGGGTTGAAAATGGAATAACAATTTTCATGCCGAACACGAAAATAATTTTATATCTCATTGGAAAACAATAATTTATATAATATAAGAAATAATTTTGAAAAAAATATTGGATTTTAATATTACATTTATGTATTATTTTTTTGTATAATACAACTTTTTGGTGGATTTCATTAGAAGAACAATGTTTAGAGGGTTATTGAATGTTGGGGGCTTCCGTTTCTTCTAAAAGTTTTCTTGCAGATTCTATCTGGGCATGGGCACCGACAAGGACAAGCACATCATTTGCTTGTAGAACAAAATCTCCGGGTGGACTGGGTGTAGGATTTCCGGCTCGAACTATAGCAATAACAGAACAACCCGTTCTCTTTCTTAATTCTATCTCTGCAAGTGTTTTCCCAATGGCGAAACTCTTCTCACCCAAATAATATGTTTGCGTAGTAGTCCGTTCCAAAATTTTTATCATCTCTTCAATTCCTGCACGCGAACTGGCTTTTCCTCGTAACATAGCATAACCATCTACACGCACAGCGATAGTTTCTGCCTCAACGATATTATCGGGGACACCACATCGTTTTAAGATATGTGCAATCACTTCGATAGAGGTCTCAAAGTCTTCTGGAATGACCTGTTTTGCTCCCAATTTTTTCAAAGGTTCAATTTCATGAACGAACCGTGTTTTCACCAAGATATAAAGATGGGGGTATCTTGAAGCAATTTGTCCTACAATCTTTCGGCAAGCCATAGGGTCGTTCAATGCAATAACAACTGCCTGAGCAGTATCTAAATCAGCTTGATTCAAAATAGTTCTTTGTATCGCATCCCCAATAATTAATTTGTTAGGAGAAAGTTCTTTGGCTTTTCGAGCTAATTCTTTGTTCATCTCTATGACGACAAAAGGAATCCCTGTAGATTTCAAGACTTTGGACAGATTTTCTCCTGTTAAGCCAAATCCAATAATGACCACATGAGGGCCTATATGCTCTTGCTTATCTTCCTCTTCCTTTTCTGATGAAAGCCATTGTGTTAAAAGACGATTTAAGGGTTCAATATACAACAGGAAGAAACTCCCAAGAATCATTGTAATTGTAGTAATAGCTGTTACTCCATCTAAAATATCCGATGAGATATAATCTCCTTTAGAGAATTCGCGACAAATAATAAAACCGAATTCACTAAGAGGTAATAATTGAACAGCCACAAGGATTGAGAGACGTGATGGAATTCCTGCTATTTTTAGTGCTACTCCGTTTAATAAAAATCGGACAATTAATATGCCTATTACAAGGATTAAAAACATTGAGAAATGCGTAATAACCCATTCCAGAGGGAAAGCCATTCCTAAAGAAATAAAGAATAGTGCATAAATAACATCTTGAAAAGGTTGCACTTCCGCAACTAATTGATGACGCTCATCCGATTGTCCCACTAAAAGCCCAGCAATGCATGCCCCTAATCCAGCAGACCAACCTAAATAATGAGCCACTAACGCTCCTAAAATAGCGCAAAATAATGCAAAGAGAGTAAGTAAATCCAGTCCTCCACGATATGCTATATAAGACACGACACGGGGAATAACATTCCTGCCGGGTATAATACTTATAAGTATAAGAGAGCCTATTACCAGACCAAGTATTTTTCCTGTTATTCCACCTTGAGATGAAGAATCTGAAGATAAAAATGAAATCAATACAAGGAAAGCAAGGGTTGCGATATCCTGAAAGATTAACAGTGTAGTTGTTAGCAAACCGTATGCAGTTTCTACCTCCCCACGGTCTTGAAGGTATCGAATTACCACCGCTGTGCTACTAAGACATAGGATAAAACTCAAAACAATTATTTTTAATCCTACACCTAATTCCGTAAGCCCATAAAGAAACAGGGCAAAAACGACGAACGGAATGGCGATTTGTAAACCACCCGCTTTCAATAAGGTTCCTGCAGATTTCAAAAATAAAGAGTGGCTTAATTCGAGACCAATAATAAATAATAGAAGCACGGCACCCCAATCAATGAAATAAGGAACCCATATTTTTGAAAACAATCCTAATCCTGAGGGTCCTAATATCACCCCTGCAAGTATAAAGCCGATAATGGAAGGAAACCGAATAGCACGGAATAACAGGGCGATAAGCAACGCAGTGCCAAAAAGAATACCCAAATATATGAGAATAGATACATCCATAAATTTAACTTATAATACCAAATTTTCTAAAAAAAATCAGGGAGAGTAAAATCTCTCCCTGAGAATCTCCTAAAAAAAATTTTTTTCGAGCACAAATTTATATTTTTGCTCCTGCCTTTACCTGTGGGGATTTCTTAACGGAACCTGACTTTGTCTGTCCTGCCAATCGCAATTGTCTTTGTTCACTCTTCTCCTGCCAAATAAGCACAATAGGCGAAGCCACAAAGATAGAAGAGTAAGTTCCAATTACAATTCCTACAAGTAGTGCCAATGCAAAATCATGAATAGCAATACCACCAAATATAAACAATACTACTACAGTAAATAATGTAGTTAATGAAGTTAAAATAGTTCGACTTAATGTTTCGTTAATAGATATATTAAGTATATCCATATACTTATATCCTTTGCCTCGATATAACTTCATATTTTCACGAACACGGTCGAATATGACGATAGTGTCATTCAAAGAATACCCAATAATAGTCAGAATCGCCGCAATAACACCCATATCAATTTGCCGACGCAACACAGCAAAAGTTCCTAATGTAATTGACACATCATGCACCAAAGCAAGAACAGCAGCAACACCAAATTTAAGTTCGAATCGGAACCAGAGATACATAATAATGAAAATAAATGACCAGAAAATACATTTAATTGCGTCTGTTCTCAGCTGTGCCCCGACCGCGGGACCGACTGTCTGCTGGTCTTCAATTGCCACATCTTCGAACTTCCCACTCTTTGTAAGAGGCGCCAGGGCTTTTTGAATCATTCCTCCAATATCACCTCCATCTATGTTCTTGGACATAGAGGCTGTCAAAGGAGCCGTATTGACAGTTCCTTCTTCTTTTTCTGTTGGAGGTGTTGAAGTAGAGGTTATTCCTTTTATATCTGTTTCTGCAATACGAATCAAAAAGCGATTTCCTGCTTCCACATCTTCTTCACTGGTTAATTGAACAATGGCTTTCCCAAAACCACTTTTTGCTAATGCTTCACGCACGGCTCCGGGTTGTATAGGTTGCTCATTGTTTATTTGCACATTAATATTTGTTCCCTGAACAAAATCAACTCCAAGGTTCTCCTTGCCTCTCCATGCAAACACTGCCATACCTGCTACTATTAATATTCCACTAAATAAAAAAGCATAATATCTGAGTTGCAGGAATGGAATTTTGGGTTTCATCGGAATAACACTTAACATATACAATGATTTTACAATTCTTCGGTCTAATAAAAAGTCAAATAATGCATGACAGACAACTAATGCAGCGAAAACACTGGCACATACACCTACACTTAATGTTATAGCAAACCCTTCAATCGGTCCTGTACCAAATTGTAATAGTACTGCAGCAGCTATCAATGTTGTGATATTGGCGTCGAGAATGGTTACAGCAGACCTTGCGAAACCATTGCTTACGGCTGTGGCTAAAGCATGACCTAATTTTAATTCTTCCCGAATGCGTTCATAAATAAGCACATTAGCGTCCACAGCCATACCGATGGTCAAAATAAGACCTGCAACACCCGGTAGTGTAAGAGTCATCTCAAAATATGCCATCAAGGCAAGAATTATCAGGAAGTTAACAACAAGTCCAATAAGAGCAACAAGCCCTGCCCAGAGGTAATAAACGACCATAAACCCACTTACAATTATTAAAGATATAACTGCTGAGGTTATGCTTTTATTTACCGCATCAGCACCCAGACTTGCGCCAACAATACGCGTAAACTCTTCCTTGACGGGGACAAACATTGAACCGGAATTTAAGGCAATAGCCAGGTCTGTTGCTTCGGGTTGTTCAAAGTTTCCAGTAATCTCACCTCTTGTTGTAATACGGTCTCTAATGACGGGTGCTGAACAAACCATACCATCGAGAACAATTGCCATGGCTTTATTGATATTTTTCTCGGTAGCTTCACCAAAAAGAGCCCCTGCGGAATTATTAAACTCAAATAGAATTTTCCAATGAGGGGGATTATTCTGGTCAGGAATAGCCATAGCAGAACGCAACCCATCACCCGAAGCAATGGGTTTTCTATCTATATAATATAATTTATAAACTTGGTCTTCATAGGGTTTCAGGGGTTGACTGAACGCTAACATCTTATCCTCAGGGATAATTCCTTCCTTTTCACAGGCTTCAATCAAACGACGAACGCGGTCATAATTCTCAACGCGGACTGTAAAATGGTCTCCTTTTAATTTCGGGCGTTGAATAAAGGCATTAAATTCTTCCGGATATTTGTCTTTTATTTTCTGAAATACCTGAATAATATCCGACATTTCTGCTACGATATGGAAATTTAATTGGGCTGTTTTCTTCACAAGATTTTTCGCCCGTTCTACATTTTTTTCACCCGGTAATTGTATTTGAATCTGATTAGTACCCAATGCCTGAATAACAGGTTCTTTGGCTTCAAATTCATTCACTCTTCGCCGTATTTGCTGAAGAACAATTTCCTGCACTTCTTTCTCAATATTGGCATCTGTATAGCGACGGTCTCGATATTCCTGCAACCGTTCCGGTGGCAAATCTTTAATATCAAAGCGAAGTACCATGTGTACTCCACCTTGCAGGTCTAATCCAAGATTTATAACACGGTCCCGGTCAAACTCTGCCCATCTACGAATGGTTTTCCACAAATCTTCGGTATAACTATGTTTTTTCTTTGCCCATTCATCATCTTCTTGTCTCCACCTTTCCAGACGGGCTTGACGAGCCTCATCAGACAGGGTAAGCCAACCTATAGTCGGATATACCTGAACTATTGACCAGATAATAACAATCCAGATAATTAATGCACGATACGGAATATTCATGGACCTAATTTTGCTCCTTTTATTGTTTATTGTTATAGAATGTTTTTATTTATTATATGTTAAAAAAATTATTTCTTTTTATCGCCATTCGCCTTTGAAACAATTTGGGCTACTGCACCACGAATGAAATCTATTTCAACTTTATCATCTACACGAAGTGTTACTTTCTCCTCAGATAAATCTACAACCGTTCCATACATTCCACCTGTAGTTACAACTTTATCTCCTTTTGCCAATGAATTTAACATTTCGCGCCGTTCCTTTTCTCTTTTTTGTTGGGGACGAATCATCAAAAAATACATAATCGCAATGAATGCTAAAATCATCGGAAGCATACTACCCCACGGGCTGGGAGGAGTTGCCGTTGTTTGTTCTCCCGCACTTTGTGCTGTAGAGACTGCCTCCGATGGAACTGCTTCTTCCGTCTGTGCCAAAAGAAATCGCCACATAAAAATACCTTTCTTAGCGTTTGTTCGGTAAAGGGAAAAATAAGTAGCACAATATATAAATCTACTTACACCTTAACCTCTAATTCCCTATATTATACTTGGAAAAGAAGTCGTTATAAAAATCGAGGTATCGGTTTTCCCGAATAGCCTGACGAACTTTTTCAAATAATTTTAACATAAAATAGACATTGTGTAAAGTATTCAAACGGAATGCCAAAATTTCTTTTGCTCTGTAAAGATGGCTCAAATAAGCGCGTGTATAGCGTTTACATACAGGGCAATCACACTCTTCATCTATAGGAGTAAAATCGCGAACAAACCGTGCATTGCGTATATTCAATTTTCCATGAGAGGTAAAAAGGCAACCATTGCGAGCATTTCTCGTAGGCATAACACAGTCGAACATGTCTACGCCACAACGAACAGCCCATAATACATCTTCCGGTGCACCTACTCCCATTAAATATCTTGGTTTCCTTTCGGGTAATAAATTTGCGGAAATTTCTGTGATGGTATGTCTTTCTTCATCTGTTTCACCTACACTCACTCCACCAATAGCAAAACCGGGAAAATCAATCTCACACAATTCCTCCGCACATTTTTTTCGTAAATCTTCATAAACACTGCCTTGTAAAATTCCGAATAATTGGGAATAAGAACCCTCCTTCTGTTCTTTCCAGTAATCAAAACCTTTTCTCTCCCATACGATTGTTCTCCGCATAGATTTTTCTGCATCTTTATGGGATATAGGATAAGGTGTGCACTCATCAAAACTCATAATAATATCGGCACCAATATCCATCTGAAACTGAATCATCTTTTCGGGTGTGATATGATGTCGCGAACCATCAATATGACTCTGGAAAATAACGCCTTCGTTCGTAACTTTATTCAGGTGGGCTAAACTAAACAATTGAAATCCACCCGAGTCGGTTAAAATAGGCTTTTCCCAACTCATAAAAGGATGTATCCCCCCCGCAACAGATAAGGTTTCCAACCCCGGACGCAAATACAGATGATACGCATTACAAAGAATGATGGTTGTTCCTATCTCCTCTAATTCTTCCTGCGTTAATGCCTTTACAGATGCTTGCGTGCCTACAGGCATAAACACAGGAACCTCTACTACCCCATGTTCCAGATGTATTTTTCCTGTTCTTGCATTACAATTTTTATCTTTATGTTCTATCTGAAAAAACATTTTTTAACCTGATTCAATATATATTAATAAATATTCATAAAATTTCTAAAACATTTAAAAATATTTCTTTTTTATTTCCTCTCTTTGCCTGTCCAAAGGTATAATAGTGTAATAAAATAAAGGATAAAAAATCAATACGATGAATTGTTACTTTTTTTCCTTTTCTTCATTTTTGTAAAATATTAACTGAAAATATATTTTTAAGGAGATAATTATTATGAGTTCAATCCTCGATGCATTGAAAAAACTCGAGGAAGAAAAACAGCGACAGTTAAAACTACTCGAAAAAGAAGAGGAAGAGGAACAAGAACTTTCAGAACCTATTTCCATTTCTGCTATAGCAAAACCAGAAAAACCTATTCCACTTCAAGATACAGTCGCTCCTGTTATATCACCGAAATTACTTATTGGCGGGATAATTGTATTTGTTATTGTAATAAGTATTATCTCTATATCTGCGTCTTTATGGGTTGTAAAAACACAAATTGCAAAAAATACAATTCCATCTACTTCTGCAGAAGTAATGACATCGCAGCAAAAGCCAACGGAAACACCCCCTCCCATAAACCAACCCGAGAAAGAGGTATCGCCACCACAGGAAATACAATCAGAAAATAAAGAAACGCCATCTACTCCTTCGGTAACGGATAATACGGCAGATAATGCAAAAGAGAAAACAGTTGTATCCGAACCTCCTCCATCTCCACCTATTTCAAATTCATCAAATAAACAGGAAACAACAAAAACAGAACCACCGGGAAAAAAGCCTGAAGCATCTATCCCTGTGGAACAGCCTGCAATTGCGACGGAACCTCCTGTTCAAGTTGCTAAAAATATACCCCGGGAGACACCGGCTCCTGTTGTGGAGGAAGTTAAGAAAGAAACTCCACCACCCACCCCTCCTCCGGAAATTAAAGAAGATGTTCCAGCACAAACAAGCAAGGAAACTCCTTCTTTAGAAAGTTCTCCTTCTATTGCAAATGTTACCTCAAATAATGAAACAACGAATCCAACGGATTCTCAAAAGCCAATCGTTTCTCAACCTACGCCAGCACAAACAACAACTTCTACCTCTGTTGTGACAAAAGATTTAGAGCCACCACCTTCGTTAAAACCTGAACAATTTCAGCAGGTATTATCATTACCAAAACCAAATACAGAAGAAACCGTAGATATGACAAGGTTACCTGTATTGAGAACATCAGACAGGGCTCGTTTAGGTCTGGATGATATGAAACTCAATGTCCTCCGCGAAGCAGGACCGAAAAATCCACATGGTTTAGCCATTATCAATCTTACAAAAGTATATGTAGGTGAAATGATTCCCGGCACATCTGTTCGATTGCTGGATGTAAAGACACACGGAATTGCTATTGAAGTAGTGGGCACTGGCGAACGGTACTATGTGCCTCGTTAATATGAATAAAAATTTTAATTGCTAAAGGAGTAAAGGTATGTTCAAAAAAATGTTATTGTTGATTGTTATATCTTGTATTTTCGTGTCTTGTGGTCCCTCCCAAAAAGCACCCACCCCAGAACCCGGAAAAAAGACCTTAGAAATAGCAGTTATACCGAAATCATTTTCCCATCAGTTCTGGTTAACTGTTAAAGCGGGAGCAGAACAAGCAGGGAAAGAATTGGGAGTAAAAATTGTATGGCAGGGAACAGCCAAAGAGACAGAAATTGAACAACAAATTAATATCGTTCAGGACATGATAAATCGCGGAGTCTCTGCCATTGTTCTTGCTGCCAGTGATGCTAATGCCCTCATTGGAATTGTAGAGACAGCTGTTAATAAAGGTATTCCTGTAATAACCATAGATTCGGGTGTTAATTCGGATAAGCCTATGTCCTTTGTAGCAACGGATAATGTAGCGGGTGCCAAAATCGCAGCGCAAACCCTTGCAAAACTTATCGGTGAAGAAGGGGAAGTGGGTTTAATTCCTTTCGTTGCAGGAGCCGCTACTTCTGAAATGCGGGAACGCGGATTTAAAGAAGGCATATCGGCGTATCCCAATATTAAATTAGTTTCTACTCTATATAGTGATAGTAATGTAGCAAAGGCTATGGATGTTACTAACGATATGTTGACCTCTTTCCCAAATATAAAAGGGATTTTCGCTGCTAACGAATCCAGTGCGGTAGGTTGCGCTCAAGCCATTCGAAGTAAAGGGAAGGCAGGTCAGATAAAAATTGTGGCATTTGACGCTGCGGAAGAAGAAATTCAAGCACTAAAAGAGGGCGTCATACAGGCACTTATTGTGCAAAATCCATTTAAGATGGGTTATCTCGGTGTAAAAAGTGCCTATGATGCAATACAAGGAAAACCTGTTGAGAAAAGAATTGACACGGGTGTTACTATTGTGACTCCTGAAAATATGAATGACCCTGAAATCCAAAAAATCCTGAACCCCAGTTAATATATTATCCCTGTATTAACAAATATCGCTAAAACAAATGCATAATATTTCTATAACAATTGTATGCGAAAACACAGTAGGTAAAACAGGACTATTAGGAGAGCATGGATTAGCCTTTTTCATTCAGCATAAGAAACATACCCTATTGTTTGATACAGGTGCCGGATATGCACTCATTCATAATAGCAAAAGGTTGAATATAGATTTATCGTCTATTAATTATCTTATTCTCAGTCATGGGCATTACGACCATACTGGGGGAATGAAGAAACTTTTTAAGATTGTCCGCATTCAAAAAGTATTTGCTCATCCAGATGCTTTTCGTAAAAGGTATGTTAAAGATGCAGATGGGAAAATTCGTGAAATTGGTTATAGAGGTCCTTCTCTAAAAATATTAAATGATATAACCCAATTTGTCCCCACTAAAATATCTACAAAAATAACAGATAATATTTTTGTCTCTGGTACAATACCCCGAACAACTCCTTTTGAAAATCCCGCCACATTTTTATCTTGACCCTCAATGCACCCAATT
>DAOSUS010000029.1 GCA_035378955.1 Candidatus Hydrogenedens sp.
CGCAAAAGGAAACTCGCCTATAAAATTTATTTTATTTATTCCATCGGCGGGTAATCCAGGATTTGATTGCAAAATGCAGGCTTTTGTTTGTTCCCCATCTTCTGTATAGATAGAGAAAAAGGCATCAGAAACATTGGTATTAGAATTGAAATTGTTCGTAATTTCCCATGGACTTAATTCGCCATTACCCCGAATGTATATCTGTCCTGCTCCAAATCCTCCTAAAGGGAATGCTATTTCTTTTAAATTTTCCTCTTTATAGACTTTGTTAATGATATACCTGTTATCTTCATTATCGTTTTGATTATCACAGTATAAATAGTTTTGGAAGAAAAAAATTAACAAAAAAAATAAAATTACATACACATTTTTACCCCAATACATACTCATATCCTTTCCCAAATGTCCGTAAAAATGTATCGAAAAAATTACTAAAGTTTTATTTATAAATTATTTTTGTTCTTCGGCCTCTGCTTTTTTAACAAGGTCTTCTAATACTTGAAGCAGAACATCGGTTTCCACTCCATAAGCCATGCATACTTGCTCTATCGTTTCATAACGGCTAATTCCACAATGAGCACAGCCACCAAGATGAAATGCGGCAAAAACCTCTGCAACTCGTGGGTGAACAGCCATTGCCTCTGCTACGGGCATATCCGGATAAAAGTTTTTGTTCTCTTTTTCAGACATTTATGTTCCTTTCTCAATATTTATTTTTGTTATTCTCAACAAAAAGCATAATACAACAATTCGAATAAAAACAACATACTAAAAAGTGTTATTATTTCCGTTAATAAAACAGAAAGGCAATGTTTGTGAACAGAATAAAGATTGCTACTATTAATGAATTGAATGCTAAGAAACAGGTTTTTAAGAAATTTCTTGGGAAAAACTATTTGATACGAAAAACGGGCGATAATTATGTCGTTTTTGAATATATGTGCCGACATCAAGGAGCCGACTTAAGTTCTGGAAAAGAAGAAAATGGAATAGTAACATGTCCCAGACATCAATGGAAATATAAAATAGAATCAGGCGAAAATGTAGAAGGAGATGGGAGACCACTCAAACAATGTCCTATCGAAATTATAGGAGAGAATATTTTTATTGTTTTAGGTTCAGGTAGTCAGAAGGATGAATATTAGTCCGATTTCAATAATAAAATGACAAAAGAATGCCATAAGATTATTCTCTCTTTTTTGAGACCAAAGGCATGCCACAATTGAAAAGATAAACATTCCAAACATTTCCAGCATGGGTTTAAAAATGTGGTATAGAGTTTCCAAAATAGGAACAAAAAACCAGCCACTACCTTTGGATAACTGTCTGCATGCTCTGAGAAGAAGATGACGATTTAAGAATTCCCAACCGGGTAGCCAGGAAATTATCCAGAAAAATTGTTGGAGGAAAAATTGGATTTTTTGGCTTGTGGAAATAGACCCCACTCCCTGGTAAAACATACTTAATGTAGGGGAAAGAATAACAAAAACTAGAGAAAGCAGGCAGAGCAAGCAAAAAACTAAAAATATAATATAGTCTTGTTTTTGCCAATGTTTTATAGAAAACCATTTAAAATCAATAAATTTATTAAATAAAATAAACGGCAAAATTAACCAGAAAATAAATTTATAAAGGTCAAAATTATCAAATACTGTAATAAAAGAATAGTGTTTTAATAGGGGAAATTTATATAGCACATCAGATAAAGTGAAATTAAATATTCCCCAGGAAAAGAAAAGGTGTGTATTAAAAGTAATTAGTAAATCAATATATAAAACGGAAATCGAATAGATAATTATTGTAATTGGCAGTAATGAAGAAGTTGCATATTCTGTTTCATTACTATCTTGTATTTTTTTAGCGGCTGTTGTCATTACTTATCTTTATTTACTTTTTTATAAAAACTACAGTATTTATTAATTATACATAGATTACATTTTGGATTGCGTGCAAGACAAATATTCCTACCATGAAAAACAAGCAAATGAGAAAATAATGTCCATATTTTTTCGGGTAAAATTTGCATTAAATCCTTCTCTATTTTTTCAGGATTGTCCGAAGAAGTTAGCCCTAACCTTTGGGCTAATCTTCCACAATGGGTATCAACAATAATCCCGGGTATATTAAAACATTCGCCAAGAATTACATTGGCTGTTTTCCTTCCTACTCCATGGAGTTGGAGTAAATCATCCATTGTACTGGGAACTTTCCCATCGTGTTTTTCTATTAATAATTTGCAAGTATCGATAATATGTTTTGCTTTATTCTTATAAAATCCTACGGGTCGTATACGATTTTCTAATTGTTTCTGCCCGATATGAATAAAATCTTGTGGCGATTTTAATTCCTGAAATAAGGGCTTGCATACCTGATTTACTCGTTCATCGGTGCATTGGGAAGCAAGAATTGTCATAATCAGTAATTCAAACGGCGACCTATAGTTTAAGGTGCAATGGGCATCAGGATAAAGTTGAGATAACTTTTCATATATTTTTTTTGCCTTTTCTTTTTTCTTTTTTATATCTTCTTTTTGAACCAATTTTTAAAATCCTCAACATTTTTGCAATTTAAAATTTCATTAGGTCTTAAAATCCCTTTTCGTGCAATATAAACACCGTACATAACATCTTCTATCCCTTCCATGTTATGTGCATCTACAGAGATTGTATATTTAATGTTATATTTTTTAGATTTGTAAATATTTTTCCAGTCTATGTCTAATCTCTGGGGGTTTGCATTAATCTCTATTGAAACATTATGTTCGGAACAGGCTTTTAATAGGGTATCCATTTCTAAAGGATAATCTTTCCGTGAAAGAAGAAGTCTTCCACTTATATGACCTAATATATCCAGATGAGGGTTTTTAATGGCTTTTAATAACCTTTGAGTAGCAGTGGTTTTATCCATGTCCAATTTAGTATGTATTGAGCCAATAACCACATCAAAAGCATCTAATATCTCATTCGGGTAATCCAAACTACCATCCGATTTAATATCACATTCGATTCCTTTTAGGATTTGAAATGGCTTATATATACTATTTAGTTTTTCAATTTCTTCATGTTGTTTTTTTATATCTTCAATGGATAATCCATTGGCGTAACCCGCAGATTGGCTATGGTCGCAAATAACAATGTAACGGAATCCTCTATGGATACAATATTCCGCAAGTTCAGAAATAGAGTTGCGCCCATCACTATATAGCGTATGACAGTGAACAATTCCCTGTATATCCTCCATTTTAACCAGATTGTCTGCATTTTTATATACAAAGCCCATATCATCGTAAATATTTCTTAATTCAGGTGACAAATAAGGAAGTCCTATTAATTCGAAAAAATTTTCTTCCGTATTACAATTGATTGGAATTCCATTAGGATTCAACAAGCCCTGTTGGGATAAACAAAGATTTTTTTGTTCGCAATGCTGAATTAATAAATCTACAAAATGTTTTGAGCCTGTATTCCAAACAAATTGGGTTCCAAAATCGTCATTATTAGTGAAATTAATCAAGACAGGTATATCAAAGCATTTTAAGGAAACAAAAGACTTTATATTTTCTTTATTTATTTCAGGAAAGAGTGCATGTAAATTTTGTTTTATTGTTTCTTTATCCTCTGTGAGCAATAATAGGTTAATATTTCGTATTGTTTCCTCATATCTTCTCAAACTTCCCGCAATGTAAATATTATCTCTATCTAGGATGTTTTTCAATTTCTCTATCATTTTCTTTGCAACATCATAACCATGAGATAATAGAAATTGCCCTTTCCACTGTTTTAACAAGTCAATACTTTCAATAATTTTATTTTCTATTTTTTTATTAAATCCTGTAACTGTAGAGACCTTACCTTCCAGACATGCTTTATATAGGTCATCAAGATTTGTTATTTGGAGATTATCGAATAAACTGCGTATTCGTTTAGCTCCGAGGGATTGAACAGAAAAAAGTTCAAGCAAAGATGATGGATATTTGCTTTTAACTTTTTCTAATGCTGGTACAGGTTCATCATGATACCATGCTAAAATTTTTTTCTCTATCGCCTCTCCGATTCCTTCTAAATTTCGTAAAGTTCCCGATTCAATAAGAGTTTCAATAGGTTCTTGAATATGTTCTAATATTTCTGCAGATTTTAAGTAAGAACGAATCTTAAATGGGTTTTCTCCATCCAATTCAAGATATTGAGCCAATTCTCTTAACGATTGAATAATTGCTTCTTTATCCATAGATTTTACTTAATAGTATCAATTCCAAGAGCGATTTTTAGGACTTCATTAATATGAGATACCCAATAAAATTTAATTTTCTTCTGTATTGATTTTGGAACTTCTTCAAGGTCATTCTTATTTTTTTCAGGAAGAATAATTCTTTTGATACCTGCCCTTGCTGCTGCTAATACTTTTTCTTTTATTCCTCCGACGGCTAAAACACTCCCTCGTAAAGTAATTTCACCTGTCATAGCAAGGTCATGGGGAACAGTTTTTTTCAAAAATAAAGATGTTAACGCAGTAAGCAAGGTAATTCCAGCACTGGGACCATCTTTAGGAACAGCCCCAGAAGGCACATGGATATGAATATCATTTTTTATAAAACAATCGTCCGATATATTAAGTTGAGGAGCAAGGGAACGCAAGTAACTCAATCCTATTTGTGCCGATTCTTTCATAACCTCCCCTAACTGTCCCGTAAGTATGAGGTTCCCCTTACCCGGCATGGATGTTACTTCTATGAACAATATATCTCCGCCAGTAGGTGTCCACGCAAGCCCTATTACTACTCCTGGAATTTTGGTTCGTGAAATAAAATCTTCATAAATTTTTTCAGGACCTAAAAATTCCCTTACAGTATCTTTTGTTACTATTGTTTTTTCGGTGTCTCCAGAAGCCACCTTTCTGGCCACCTTTCTGCATATATTGGCTATCTCTCGGTCAAGATTACGCACCCCTGATTCACGGGTATAGTTTGAAATAATTTTTGCCAGAGCACTTTTTTTAATTGTAATATGGTTTTTATTTAAACCGTGAGAAATTTTCTGTTTTGGGATAAGGTATTTTTTGGCTATTTCAATTTTTTCTTCAAGAGTATAACCTGGAAGATGAAGCACTTCCATGCGGTCCCGCAACGCCCAGGGGATGGGTTCCAATTCATTTGCAGTGGCAATAAACAAGACACGAGATAGATCAAAGGGCACATTTATATAATTATCAACGAAAGAGTGATTTTGTGCCGGGTCTAAAACTTCTAATAAGGCAGAAGCCGGGTCCCCACGAAAATCAGTGCCTAATTTGTCAATTTCATCTAACATAAACACCGGATTTTGTGAACCTGCTTTACGAATACCTGAAATAATCCGTCCGGGCATAGCCCCAATATAAGTTTTGCGATGTCCCCGAATCTCTGCTTCATCATGGATACCTCCAAGAGCAATACGAATGAATTTTCGTCCCAATGCACGGGCTATGGACTGTCCTAAAGATGTTTTACCAACACCCGGTGGTCCTTGAAAACACAAAATAGGTCCTTGTGTATCGGGTTTTAATTTTCGAACAGCCAGATATTCTAAAATTCTTTGCTTTATCTTATCGAGGCCATAGTGGTCTTCATTTAAAATATTTTCTGCTTCTACTAAATCAAGTCTATCCTCAGTCAATATTCCCCAGGGTAGTTCTAATACAGTATCGAGATAAGAAATAATTACATGATATTCAGGAGAATGTTCATTCATGGATGAAAGACGATTTAATTCACGAAGCAGTTCTTTTTTAACTTCATCAGATGCTTTTAATGCCTCTATTTTTTCTTTATATTCATTAATCTCTTGTTCTTTCCCTTCTATTTCTCCGAGTTCTTTTTGAATAGCCTTCAACTGTTGTCTCAAGAAAAATTCTTTCTGATTTTTTTCTATTGTTTTCTGGACATCTTCTCTAATTTTTGTAGAAGCCTGAGCAAGTTCTACCTGATATTGCAGTTTTTCTACCAGTTTCAGCATGCGGGATTTTAAGTCAGGCATTTCAAGGATTTCCTGGCGTTCTTCAATTTTTAATCGTATATTACTGGCAACAACTGCTGTGAGAAATACAGGGTCTTCAATACTTTCTAAGAAGGACATAGCCCCTTCAGGAATATTGGGGTTATTTTTAACTAATTCACCCATTTGTGTTTTAATTGCTAAAGCGATAGGTTCAATTTCTTTAGTATCTATTTCGGGCTCCTCTATTAAGAATACACTTACAATAGGATAGGGAGACTCCCGCAAAATACCACCAGAAAAGAATTTCCGTGTAGACTGAATAAATACATTCAAACTTCCATCTGGCAAATTATGTACTTGAAGGATTCTGCCGATGCAACCAATAGAATAGGTATTGTATTTGAGGTTTGTTTGTTGGTTATCCTTTTGGGGCTTTTCAGCCAAAAGTGCAACAAGTCGGTGCGATTTTGTTACATCTTCTATAATCATTTTTTCAGATGAACTTGTAATATGTAAAGGAATCATTGCCATAGGAAAGGCAACTATATCTTGTAAAACAAGTAAAGGTAAGGTATCCGGTATGTCAAAGGTTGTTGGGGCAGGTAAAGCACCTTTTGGACCACTGTTAGAAATAATAATCTGTTCTTGTTTATCATTACTTGTTGGCATAGTATAATCCCCATTAAATAAAAATATTATATTTTTCTGAGATTAAAATTATATCATAGTGTAGAATATATGTGAGGGGTTTTCTGTTATATATCACATATTCGAAGTTATATTGTTAAATTTGGTAAACTACAATCATTAAAAAACGCAACAACCCCAAGAATAGGAATGTTATATGGCAAATAGAAACAGCAAATTTGAATTTTTGTCTATTTTGATTTTTCTAATAGCAATGATTGCTCTTTTGACCAATGGCTTTACACCCAAAATCTCTGCCCAGAGCAATAAGACGGATATATACCAAGCCATTGAGCCAATAGGACATACTTTACAAACAATTTTAAATGAGTATGTAAAAGAGGTTGATATAAACAAAATTGTTGAAGGTGCTTTAGTAGGGATGATGAGTAGCCTCGACCGTCACAGTTCATACATAAGCTCTTCAGATTTAAAATCATTAAGAGACGATACTCAAGGGGAATTTGAGGGTATAGGGGTATCCATAAAAATGGATGATAATCAGAATGTTATTGTTTTCATGCCTATACCTAATTCTCCTGCTGCTCGTGCAGGTCTAAAACCGTTCGATATTATAAGAAAAATTGATAATGTCGCTGTGGAAGAGTTATGGAAACCCGGTATGTCGGAACAGGAAAAACTAAGTTCCGCAGCAGAGAAAATTCGGGGTCCCATTGGGACAAAAGTACAATTAACAATAGAAAGACCTCATGCAGATAAAGATAGTGAAACTTTTGATGTTGTAGTGGAACGAGCGAAAGTTCCCCTTGAAAGTATAAAAGAAAGTCGGATACTACCTTCCGGATACGGTTATATTCGAATTTCTGATTTTAAGGAAAACACGGCAAGTGATATAAAGAAAAATATTCGTGAGATGTTAGATAAGGGAATGAAAGGTTTAATTCTGGATTTAAGATGGAATCCCGGAGGTTTATTAACTGCGTCTCAACAAGTATGTGAACTTTTCCTGCCCAAGGATTCTCTTGTTACATATACAAGAAGCAGAGGACAATTAACTCAGGAAAATGGTAAAGATTTAGAATTAAAAACGAGAGAAAAACCTATTTTACCATTAAATATGCCCATGATTTTACTCGTAAATAGTCAGACAGCAAGTTCTTCGGAAATTGTAACAGGGGCATTGCAATATCATCAAAGAGCCCTTGTTATTGGAGAAAAAACATTTGGAAAAGGAAGCGTCCAAACTATTATACCGTTGCCGCCTAAAAATGAAACGGCATTAAGATTAACCACCGCATTATATTATACCCCTGCAGGTGTTACTATAGACCATCAAGGAATATTGCCGGATGTCGAAGTGAATATGACCGATGAAGAGGAACGCTTATTGGCATTGCAGATGTATAAGTCCTATGAAAAAGACCCATCAAAGATTAATGAACAAAATCATGGTTCCGTTACAGGTAATGAGATAGTTCTGCTTCCTCAGGAAAAAATACAAGAGCAAGAACAATTACTTCATGAGATTGGAAAAGTTGCAGGTGAAGATGCTGTAAAATTGATGAAAGAATTTTTCCGACGGAAAAAAGCATCTGAGGAAACGATTGAAGATACGCAACTTAAAAAAGCTGTCGAAATTTTACAAGAAGAACCTGTTTGGGAGAATATATTGAAGAAATATCACAAAGATGTCAAGGAAACTCAGCAAGAAGCGAAAGGTGATGGAAAAGAAGAAGAGGATATGGTAGTTAAACGAAGACTACTCGAAATAGAATTGCAGAACAATACACCTGTTGTTCCTTCTACTCCGGAATAAAAAAGTTAAAATAACAAAAATTTTATCCAATTTTGTTTATCTATGGGAAAAAAAGAAAAGTTAGTTCAACATCCTTTTGATATAAACACTTTAAGGAAAATCATGAGTATGAATAGGTCCTATAATCGCTCTAACAACGAACTTCGTCCTATAACCATTGAAAGAAATTACACAAAATATGCTCACGGTTCCGTTTTTGTTTGTTTTGGCGATACAAAGGTTATTTGCACTGCTTTTTTAGAGAATAAAGTCCCCCCGTGGCTACGAGATTCTGGTCAGGGTTGGATTACCGCAGAGTATGGAATGCTTCCCGGAGCAACATCGCAAAGGGGAGACAGAGAATCCATAAGAAAGGGAAGGTCGCAGGAAATCAGCCGTTTGATTGGTAGAAGTTTAAGAGCCGTTGTTGACCTCAAAGAAATGGGGGAATGTCAGATAATGGTTGATTGTGATGTAATTCAAGCAGATGGAGGGACAAGAACAGCTTCTATTACTGGTGGTTTTGTCGCAGTTTATGATGCATTACAACAATCCGTGGATAATGGTTTCTTAAAAAGAAACCCTGTAATTGATATATGTTCAGCCGTGAGTGTGGGTTTGGTAAATGGTGAATACCTTTTAGATTTAGATTACAATGAAGATGCTCAGGCTACTGTAGATATGAATATAGTCATGAACTCAAAAAAAGAATTGATTGAAATTCAGGGATGTGGGGAGCACGGTATTTTTACAAGGAAACAATTAAATGACCTTATAGACCTTGCGGAACAGGGAATACAACAGATTATTGAAATTCAAAAAAAGGCAATAGGTTGGAATGAATAAAAAAAATATTCTTGTTCTTGCCACAGGAAATAGAAATAAATATAAAGAAATTGTAGAAATAATGAATTTGCCAAAATGGGATATAAAGTTTTTAAAAGATTTTCCCGATGTTTCTATTCCTGAAGAAACAGGAACTACTTATGAAGAAAATGCACTGATAAAGGCAAAATCCTGTGCAGACCTACTAAAATATCCATCCTTATCAGATGATTCTGGATTGGAAGTGGATGTTCTGGAAGGAAGGCCCGGGGTATATTCTTCAAGTTACGGAGGTGTCGAAGGAGATTCGGAAAGAAATATACAAAGACTATTAAATGAAATGGAAGGAATTCCGTGGCATGAAAGAACGGCTCGATTTGTTTGTTGTGCTATGCTTGTTTTACCTAATGGCTTTACCCATTGTGAAAAAGGAATTGTTGAAGGGCATATAGCAATAAAACCTTACGGAGAAAATGGCTTCGGTTATGACCCTGTATTTGTTCCGTTAGGTTACGAAAATACATTTGCGGAACTTTCGCCAGAGGAAAAGAATAAAATAAGTCATAGAGCATTGGCTTTTCAGCAGATGGCGGAGTTTTTAAGGGGTTTTGATTATGTTAATTGTTCAAGCAGATAATAGAGGTATTCAAAAGGCTGTCATTGCCCTGAATAACAATGAAATTGTTGCTTATCCTACAGAAACAGTTTATGGTCTTGCTGTAAATCCCTTTTCTGAAGAGGCAGTCGAGAAACTGTTTCGATTAAAAGGTAGGGAAGAAAACAAACCTGTTTTATTAGTAATTGGTAGTTTAATGCAATTAGATGAAGTTGTTATTTCCGTCTCTGAAAAGGCAAAAATATGCATAGAAAAGTTTTGGCCAGGCCCGCTTTCTTTAGTATTACCATCCGTATCTAATCTCTCTCAAAAACTTACAGCAGGGAAAGGAAAAATTTGTGTCCGCTGGTCTTCTCATCCTGTTGCACAAAAATTAGCATTGGCATTTGGTCATGCTATAACATCTACTTCAGCAAATCGGTCAGGAGAATCCCCAGCACGAAATATTTTAGAATTACCTTCTGATGGTATTTCAATAGCAATAGAAGACATCTCAATGATTTCTTCTGAAGTATCTACTGTATTTGACCCTGATACAGGAGAGATATTTCGAGAAGGAGTTATTAAAAAAAGTCAATTACAACAAATATTAAACTAATAGATAGGGATAAAAAAATGAAAATTGGAATTGGTTGTGACCATGCAGGCTATGAAGGCCCTCCTCCTTTATACAAACCATCAATAATGGAGTACCTTAAAAGTAAAGGGCTTGAAGTGATTGATTATGGAACATTTGGACCTGAATCGGTAGATTACCCCGATTATGCCAAAGCACTTTGTGAAGGTTTATTAAAAGGTGAAATAGAAAAAGGCATTCTAATATGTGGAACAGGTTTAGGTGTTTCTATGAGTGCTAACCGTTTCTCGGGAATCCGTGCTACTGTATGCACAACCCCTTTAATGGCACAGTTAGCCCGAACGCATAATAACTCCAATGTCCTTTGTTTGGGGCGAAGAATACTAACCTTAGAACAATGTTATGAAATAATTGATATTTGGCTTAACACACCCTTTTCGGGTGAAGAACGACATCAAAGAAGAATCGAAAAAATGGATAAATTGGGGGAATTAAAATGTTAAGAGAAGAAGAACTTATCCCAAAAAAAATAGTTGAAGAACTGGACAAGTATATTATAGGCCAGGATGAAGCCAAAAAGAAGGTAGCAATAGCACTCCGAAATCGCTGGAGAAGGCAAAGGATAACCTCAGACTTAAAAGAGGATATAATTCCTAAAAATATCATTATGATAGGTCCCACAGGTGTGGGTAAGACAGAAATAGCCCGCCGTTTAGCGAAGCTTGTTAATGCTCCTTTTATTAAAGTAGAAGCATCCCGTTTTACGGAAGTAGGGTATGTTGGTAGGGATTGTGAATCCATGGTACGGGAGTTAGTAGATGTTGCGGTAAATATGGTTAAAGAAGAAATGAAGGAACAAAAGAAGGAAGAAGCACAAAAAATTGTAGAAGAAAAAATACTCGAACTCCTTTTACCTAAACAACCCAAAACTACAGATGGTTACAAACCCTTTGACCCTTCACAAGGAGATGAAAAATCGGCTCTTGTTAATAAAGACGACTCTTCCCAGAAAGCAAAAGAGATATTAAGAGAACGATTAAAACAAGGATTGCTTGAAGATAAGGAAATTGAAGTAGACATAAAAGACTCGAAAGGTATGCCCTTAATGCAGGTTTTTTCAGGTTCAAGTTTTGAAGAAATGGAGATAACTTTGCAAGACATGTTGGGTAAGATAATGCCCCAGTCTCCTAAAAAAAGAAAGGTTAAAATTAGCGAAGCGAGAAGAATATTAGAGGCTGAAGTATTGCAGGATTTGATTGATTTAGAACAAGTTACCCGTGAAGCCATTGACCGTGTTCAAAATACAGGAATTATTTTTCTTGATGAAATAGACAAAATCGCTTCAAAAGGTTCTTCTACCCATGGACCGGATGTCTCTCGGGAAGGGGTTCAAAGAGATATATTACCTATTGTAGAAGGTAGCACAGTATTGACCAAATATGGTTCAGTTCAGACTGACCATATTCTATTCATCGCAGCAGGTGCTTTTCACATGACAAAAGTTTCGGATTTGATTCCAGAACTTCAAGGAAGATTTCCCATTCGAGTAGAACTAAAAAGTCTAAGTAAAGATGATTTCAAACGAATATTAACGGAACCTAAAAATTCTTTAATTCGACAATATACAGAATTAATAAAAACAGAACAAATAGAAATACAATTTTTAGATGATGCTATTGATTGTATGGCAGAGTACTGCGAAAAAATTAATCAGGAAACAGAAGACATTGGAGCCCGAAGATTGCATACTATTATGGAAGTAGTACTCGAAGATATTATGTTTGATGTTCAGAAATATGAAACAAAAGTGATTTCTATTGACAGAAATTGGGTAGATGAAAAATTAAAATTGGTTGTAGAAAATCGAGATTTATCAAAATACATTTTATAAAAAGAGTACTTTAAACGAAAATATAATGCTCTATTTAAACCAATTAGTAAAACTGGGTTTGTCATTTGCGGGAATAATAAGGAAAGAAGATTTTGCCCTATTCCCTTCAGAAGTTCACAGTTCAAAACAATTGCTGTTAATTTTAAATCAGAATGAAATACAACCCCAAATAATATGTAGAGTAAAACAGGAACATTCCGATAATATACATGTCGTGAAACATCAAGAAGAAACAAATACAATACCTGCAGATGGAATTATAACGGACATTCCTTATGTGGCTTTATGTATTTCTGTCGCAGATTGTGTCCCTGTATTTCTGTTCGATAAAAATAAACAAGTATTAGGGGTAATACATGCTGGGAGGGAAGGAACGAGAAAGAAAATCGTTCAAAAAGCGTTGGTAAAATTCTCTGGGGAATTTAAATCAAATATAAATGATATAACGGCTTTAATAGGCCCTTCAATAGGCCCGTGTTGTTATCATTTGCCAGATGATATATTACATCAGTGTTTTGAGGAAGGTTTAGTAATAACTAAAAGAAAGACCCTTGATTTATGGAAATCAAACGAAAAGCAATTGATAGAATATGGAATAGAAGAAAAGAACATATTTATTTTAGGTGAATGTACATGTTGTAACGACAAGTATTTTTCCTATAGAAGAGGGGATAAAAAATTAAGGAATTATGCCATAGGTATGATTTAAAATTATTGAAAGAATAAGTTGTTTTGTGATAAACTTATATGTCATTAGCGAAACAAAAGAGTGGGTGAAAAACCCACTCTTTCTTATTATAAACACATAAATATCAACAGGAGTATGAAATGTCCACAAAAGAAAGATTACATAATTTGTGGATATTACTGGAACCGTATGTCTCAGAACAAGGTTTCGAACTTATAGAATTGGAGTTCGGTACCTTTGGGCGTTCTCCTGTATTACGGGTGTTTATAGAAAGTTCAGAGCATCCGATAACTTTAGATGATTGCACAGCAGTTTCACGAGTTTTAAGTAATGTTTTAGATACGGTCGAGATGGAAGAAGATTCATATATATTAGAAGTATCTTCTCCCGGTTTTGACCGTCCTATAAGACGAGAAAAAGATTTTATTCGTTTTTCAGGCGAATCCGTTCGAATTCAAACAGATTTACCTGTGAACGGTCGTAAAAATTTCAAAGGAATACTGCAAGGTATTGAAAATGAAATGGTTTTGGTTAATGTCAATGGTGAGATATTCCGGATACATTTAGAAAATCTTAAACATGCAAATTTAATTCGTTAAAAGGTAATAAAGAAAAAGGAGAAAAAACAGTTGAATCAGGAACTTAAAATAATACTTGACCAACTGGAGTTGGAAAAGAACATAGACCGAAACGCACTTCTGGAAGCCATACGAAGTGCAATAGAAGCCGCTGCAAGAAAAGAAATAGGGCAAAAGTCAAAGGTTGTTGTTGAACTTGTTCCGGATACACTGGAGTTTAAAGTTTTTGAAATTAGAACTGTCGTAGAAAAAGTCGAAGAACCGGCTACACAAATTTCATTAGAAGAAGCACTTAAACTTAATCCAGATGTTGCAATAGGAAATCATCTTAAAGTCCCGACAGAGTTGTCCGGTTTTCGTAGAATAGCTGCTCAGTCCGCAAAGAATGTGATAATTCAAAAGATAAAGGATGCAGAGAAAGAACATGTTTTTGCAGAGTTTAAGCAAAGGGAGGGAGACCTTGTTACGGGGTCAGTAAAAAAAGTTAACAAAGGAGATATTATCGTATCATTAGGAAAAGCAGAGGCAATTCTCCCCGCAAAAGAACAAACACCGGGGGAAATTTATCGTCCTAATGATAGAATAAAGGCTTATATATTAAAAGTAGAAAAAAAAGATAAAAATCAAAAAGGACCTATTATAATTTTATCAAGAGCCACACCCAATTTAGTCCGCAGTTTGTTTGAAAGTGAAGTTCCCGAAATTTATGAAGGGATTGTCGAAATTAAAGCGGTAGCAAGAGACCCGGGAAAAAGAAGTAAAATTGCTGTAGTATCTCACGACCCCACCGTAGACCCTATCGGAGCATGTGTAGGGCTTAAAGGTGCAAGGGTTCGAGCTGTTGTGGAAGAACTTGGTGGAGAAAAGATTGATATTATAGAATGGAGCGATAATCCGGCGGAACTTTGTGCCCGCGCACTTAGTCCGGCAGATATAGTGGAAGTATCTATAAATAAAGAAAAGAAAGTAATCACTGTTGTAGTACCCCATGACCAATTATCATTAGCCATTGGAAAACAAGGACAAAACGCAAGACTAACATCCCGTATAGTTGGTTGGAATATAGATATAAAAGCGGAACAAGTTTCTAAACAAAGTGATTCTGATGAAAAAGAATGATGAGGTAAAAGGAACTATGTTCCTGGAGGTTTATTGTTAATGCCAAAATTAAAATTGGAAGAATTTGCAAAAAGATTAAGAATGGGTTTAGAGAAAGCACGGATAATTCTCAAAGAATTATTTGGATTTGATTCTTTAGATGAAGATTTAACAGATGAAATGATAGAAACATTACTGGGAATTGATGAAGGAGAATTGATTTTTGAAGAATTGAAAAGGGAGAAAGAAGAGAAGGAAGCAAAAAAGAAGAAGAAAGAAGCAAAATCGGTTAAGAAGACAAAGAAAACAGAGAAGAAAGAAGAGGAAGAAGAAAAAGAAGTAAAAGCAGAAAAGAAATCAAGAGCAAGAACAAAGAAGGTTAAAGAGGATGTAGAAACTGCAGAAACTGAGGCAATTATAGCAAAAGAAGAGAAAAAGGTAGAAAAGAAAAAGGGGACAAGGAAGAAAAAGACAGAAGGAGAAGAACAAAAAGAAGTTGAAGAAAAAGAAGTCCAAAAACCAAAATCACGAAAGAAAAAAGAAACCGAAAAAATTGAAGAAGAAAGCAATGCTCCAGTTGTATTAGCAACAGAAAAGAAAGAAGAAATTGAAGAGTCAAAAAAGAAAGAAACAGATGTAAAAGATATAACAACAAAACCCATAGAGAAAAAAGAAAAAACACCTGAAACCCATGTAGAGCCAAAACCTACACATCTTGCCGAAATAATCCATGAAGATACGGTTACTAAAAAGCCATCAAGCGAGGAAGCAAAGAAAAAAAAGAAAGCCAAAGAGCAAAGCATTGGAATTAGTATTGGGGCTGCAGTAGAAAATGAAGAACCGGTTGTTGAAATCGTGCTTTCTGATGGAACAAGAGCTCGCATTGATGATATTGATTTGGAACAAAAATTATCAGTAAGCCAATCCACAGAAGATACTATGGCTGAAGAGGAAGAGGTAATAGATGAAGGGGATGAATACGAACTTGATTGGCATAAGAAACATAAAAAATTATTAAAACATCCCCCTGTACCAGACCCGGATGTAGTAGCAAAAGTAAAAAAGGAATCGGAAGAACGATTACGGAAGAAAAAGGAGAAAAATAAAGGGAAGGGTATAGTTGTAATAGATAAAGAGACGCTATTTGGTAGAAAAGATGAACGAAAAGGTAAATTTGACAAAAAAGATAAAAAGAAAGGTAAATTTGCAAGACATGAAACAGCGATGGACGATGAAACTATGTTAAAAGAAGCGGCTGCCGCAGTAAAAGAATTTGAAACTTTTGGTTCATCTTTACATCTAAAGAAGAAAAAAAAGAGAAAGGAAAGAACTTCATCATTTGATGAAAGTATGGAAAAAGTAGAAGTTCCTGTTATTGAAGTCTCAGGTCCTATGACAGTAGAGAATGTTGCTCAATTATTAGAAGTATCTCCATCAGATATTATTATGGACCTGATGGACTTGAATATAATGGCAAATAAAAATCAGTTAATTGACCTGGAAACTATCCGTTTTATTACCAAAAAATACGGTGTAGAAGTGCAATTAGTAATCCCAGAGGAAGAGGAAGTTTTATTAGAAGAACCAGAGCAGCCAGAAGATTTAGTTCCTCGAGCCCCTGTTATAACAGTAATGGGACATGTGGACCACGGAAAAACATCATTGTTGGATAGAGTCCGTTCTTCCAATGTGGTTGCTACAGAATCCGGTGGAATTACACAACATATTGCCGCTTATGAAGTTCAAACATCCAGCGGTAAGGTTGTTTTTCTTGATACTCCGGGGCATGAAGCCTTCACACAAATGCGAGCAAGAGGTGCAAAAATAACAGATATTGTAGTCCTTGTTGTTGCAGCAGATGATGGAGTTCAACCACAGACAATAGAAGCCATTGACCACGCAAAAGCAGCCGAAGTGCCAATTATTGTGGCTATAAATAAATGTGATAAACCCGATGCTCAACCGGACCGTGTGCGACAGGAATTAATCGCATACGACCTCGTAGATGAAGCATGGGGCGGAAAAACAATAATGAAAAATATCTCTGCCAAAACGGGCGAAGGGGTAAACGAACTTCTTGAACTTATTATATTGCAATCTCAAATGATGGAACTCAAAGCAAACCCGAAGAAAAGAGCGAGAGGCTCTGTTATTGAAGCAGAAATAAGTCGTGGATTCGGACCTGTAGCCTGTGTTTTAGTTCAAAATGGAACTTTGCATGTTGGGGATGTATGTCTTGTAGGATGCACATGGGGAAAAATACGAGCCATGTTTAATTCACAACAAGAATCCATCCGTGAAGCACCACCATCAACGCCTGTTTTAATATCCGGTTTAGAATCACTACCAGAAGCAGGGGATACTTTTGTCGTTGTAGAAGATGATAAAAAAGCGAGATTAATTGCAGAAAAAAGACAGGAAATTAAAAAATTCCAAACAGGAGAGGCTGTCAAAATTATTACTCTGGAAGATTTCCATTCTCTGGTACAAGCAGGAGAACAAAAGAAACTGAATATTCTTATTAAAGCAGATGTTCAGGGCTCGGCAGATGTTCTTAAATCCAGTTTGTCAGGGTTAGGGAATGAAGAAGTTGGGGTAGAAATTATTCGTTCCAGTGTGGGGGAAGTAAATGAGTTCGATATATTGTTGGCGCAGGTAAGCAAAGCAATTATAATAACTTTCCATGTAGGCATAAATCCCCGTGCTCAAAAATTAGCAGAAGAAACAGGCGTAGAAATACGTAAGTATGAGGTTATTTACGACATTATAGAAGATGTAAGAAAAGCATTATCGGGGCTTTTAAAACCTATTGTTAATGAAGTCATAATTGGACACGCAGAAATTCGTAAGGTATTCCGCTCTTCTTCTTTCGGTAATATTGCGGGTTGCTTCCAGTTAGATGGCACAACCGTTCGAGGTGCATTGGCTCGCATTATCCGAGAAGGTAATGTTATATGTGAAGATAAGATTGGTTCCTTGAAGAGGAATAAAGATGATGTCCGTGAAGTTTCTGCAGGTTTCGAATGCGGAATAAAATTAGAAAAATTTGAAGATATTAAGGAAGGGGATATTATTGAGGTTTATCGTTTAGAAGAAGTGCGACCTTCCTTAAACTGATTTCAATAACAAAAAATTAAACAGAGGAGATTAGATTTGGGGTAGCAATAGGTATATTGTATTTAGATTTTTTTATACACGGCGCAAGGTCCTTAAAAGAAAAACGGCGTGTTGTAAAAAGTTTAATTAGTCAAATACGAAATAAATTCAATTGCTCTATAGCCGAGACAGATTATCTGGATTTATGGCAAAGAGTGCATATAACCGTTTGTGTAGTTTCTAATGAAAGTAAATTTACGAATACTCAGTTAAATGAAATTGCAAAGTATGCTTCAAATCATGCTGAAGCAGAAATGCTGGATTATAGGATTGAGATGTTATGACACCCAAAGGAAGAACCGAAAGAGTAGCCGAATATATTCGAGAAGAAATTGCAAAACTTTTAATTGATGGAATAAAAGACCCTCGTTTGGGATTTGTTTCTGTAATGGGGGTAAAAATGTCTAAAGATTTACGATATGCCAATGTATATGTAAGTCTTTATGGAGATGAAAAGCAGCGAAAAAGTTCTCTGGTTGCCCTACAAAATTCAGCAGGTTGGGTAAAAGCCATGATTGCTCAAAATCTCCACATGAGATATATTCCCGATATCCGATTTTTCCCGGATGATAGTTTGGATAGAGTTTACGCAATGGAAGAAGTCTTTAGTATGATTCACCAAAAAAAGACAGAACAACCTTTTATAAAATTGGACTTAACCACAATAATAGAAGAGATAAAATCCGCAGAACGCATTATGATTACTACCCATGAAAGGCCTGATGGAGATGCCTTAGGTAGTCTTATTGGTCTGTGGTATTGGTTAGAATCGCAAGGGAAAAACCAGATAATCCCCTTAATAGAAAAACCTATACCTAAAATGTATTCCTTTCTCCCCAGAGCAGATAAAGTATATTTTTTAGATGATGAAAGGCTTCCCAAAATTGATGTTGATACCGTTGTTATTGTAGATGTTGCCTCGTTAGAAAGAATTGGAGAAGTTTCCGAGAAGGTTCAAGCAAAACATAAAGTTTTGGTTATCGACCACCATGAAACATTAGAAGATAATGGTCTAATGGGTTTTGCAGACCCATCTTATGCGGCTTGTGGGGAAATTATCGCAGAATTGTTTATTAATACACAGACCCCTTTCTCAGAGGAATCGGCAATATGTCTATATGTAGCACAAGCCACAGATACAGGTGGATACCGATTTTCTAATACAAATGCTCGTTCCCATCGAATTGCTTCCCACCTGATGGAAACACAATTTGACCTTGAAGAAATAAATGCAAAAATATTTGATACAATAACCGTTCCTCAATTTGAACTACAAAAAAGAATGTTAAGTCGAGCAAAATTGGAATTACAGGGAAAGGTTTCTTATAGCTATTTAACGCAAAAAGATTTTGAACAAGTTGGGGCAACAGTAGAAGATTGTCATAATTTAGTAAATAACCTGAGAAATATAGAAGGTGTTTCCATAGGGATTTTGTTTACAGAGATAAATCAAGAAAAGACAAAAATTAGCATTCGTTCCCGAAAACATTTCCATGCTGGAGAATTTCTAACTCAATACGGAGGAGGTGGGCATCGTTGTGCAGCAGGTGGAACTTTAAATATGCCCTTAGACAAGGCAAAAGAAGAAATATTAAAGGCAATTGAAAGACAAATAAATGGATAAAGTTAATAAGGCGGTTATGGATGGAATTTTATTGATAGATAAACCTTCGGGAATAACCTCTCACGATGTAGTAGATTGCATAAGAAAAAAAACGGGAATTAAAAGGATAGGTCATACAGGAACATTAGACCCCAATGCTACAGGATTGCTTATTCTATGTTTAGGTAAAGCAACAAAACTCTCAGAATATTTTGTTGGCTTAGATAAAACTTATGAGGGAAAAATGCGGTTGGGTATGATTTCCGATTCACATGATATTGATGGAAATATACTACAAGAAAAGTCATGGGAGGGTATAACAGAAAATGAAGTAAGAAGATATATCCCCGAGTTCATAGGGGAGATAGAACAGGTTCCTCCAATGGTTAGTGCTATAAAAGTGGGTGGAAAGAGATTATATAAAATAGCAAGAGAGGGTTTAACCATAGAGAGAGAAGCAAGAAAGATAAATGTTTATGAATTCTCAGTGCTAAAAATAGAGTTGCCTGATGTATGGTTTCGGGTGTCATGTTCCAGAGGAACTTATGTTCGAACTTTATGCCATGATTTTGGGCAAAAAATAGGATGTGGGGCAGTTCTTATTGAACTTAAAAGGACAAAAATTGGAAACTATAATGTTGATAATGCTGTCCCTCTTGAAAGACTTGAATCAAAAGAAGAGATTCAAAAACGGCTTATAAGTATAGAGCAATCTCTCGATTTACCGCGTATTATCCTTTCATCATTTGGAGAAAATTTATTCATTCATGGGAACAAAGTTCAATCAGACGAAATTTTAGAAATGAACGAAGGAACTAAAGAACTTGTTCAGGTGTTTAATAAACAAGGTATGTTTTTAGGTGTAGCAAGTATTGCAAGAACTGCGGTAGGCCCTTCCCTTATCCCTAAAAAGGTATTTAGTTAATCAGAAATAATATGAAAATCATTAAAGATATACGAAAAACAAAAATAAAAGATAATAATGTCGTTTTAACAATTGGCAGTTTTGATGGTGTTCATTTAGGACATCTTGAAATAATAAAAGAAGTAGTATCTTTAGCCCATATAAATCATGGGACTCCATGTGTTATGGTGCTTAGACCTCATCCACGCACTTATTTCTCACCAGATATTCCATTAAAAATACTTACAAGTGATGAAAAACAACAAAGTTTATTCGCCCAAAATGGTATTAAAATTACAGCTATTCTTCCTTTTAATCAGGAAACGGCAAATTTATCACCCGAAGAATTCATAACAAAAATCCTCCTTAACTTCGAACAACTCCACGCCGTTGTTGTTGGACATGATTTTAGATTTGGCAAAAAAGCAGAAGGAGATTTTGATTTATTAAAAAAATATGGAAAAAAATACGGTTTTAAGGTAAAACAAATTCCTCCCTTAATTATTCAAGGGGAAAGAGTGAGCAGCTCCCTTATTAGAGAATTAGTGTTAGATGGAGAAATGGAAAAAATAGTTGATTATTTGGGGAGAAGATATTCTCTGTCTGGAAGAGTAGTAAAAGGAAGGGGGATAGGTCAGCAATTAGGTTTTCCTACAGCCAATATTTCACCGTTTCATAGTGCTATTCCTCCACATGGTGTTTATTCTGCAGAATGTATATTGGAAGATGGAAGGGTATTTCTTGCAGCAGTAAATATCGGAATTGCTCCTACCATACGACAGCAAGATTTTGCCATTGAAGCCCATATTATTGATTTTAATGAAGAGATATTAGAACAAAAAATAGAAATTGTTTTTCATAAACATATAAGACCCGAAAAGAAATTTTCAAGTAGAGAAGAACTCATTCATGCTATACGGGAAGATGTAGAATATATTAAACAATATTTTGATAAGAATAAGAATTCTATAAAACCATAAAAGCAATAGAATAGTCTTTATACAAAACATCTAACACAAGAGACTATGAAAAAAACAAATCTAATCATATACATATTGAGTATATCTCTTAATTTATCTACATGTATGATTATTGCTCTGTCTATATCTTCTTGTTCTAAAGATAGATATAAAAAATCAGCCGATAAAGAAACACTTCAGATAATTAGGACAAAAAGTGAAGAAGTCCCGGGTATGTTAAAGGATTTTAGTATAGAAGCAAAACAAGATTATAACCCATTGGAAAATCTACCCGTGTATATAGAAACAGACGAAGCCTTCGGAGCAAGTAAAAATCAAGGTCAGGAATATTACTTAATCTCACTTGAAAAAGCCCTTGAAATAGCAATGAATTGCAGTAGAGAATATCTAACACGAAAAGAAACTTTATATCTTTCTGCCCTGAATTTAACATTAGAAAGATATAAATACACACCTATATTTTCAAACAAGAACAAAGTTACTGTTACTCAACAGACTAACGATAAGAATGTCCCTTCTGATTATACTCGTGCTTTAGATGCGTTAGAAACTTCCATACCTAATATCCAGGCTCTGACGGGAACATCCGCACAATTGTTAAGACAGTATCACCAAATATTAGAACAAGCAGGAGATGTCGCCGGTTGGACAAAACCCGATGTCGAAATAGTAGATAAACAATCTGCAAAAGGCTCTTTACAAACAGGTGTAACAATGCTGTTATTGGGTGGTGGAAGATTGGCTTTACAACTGACAAACAATTTTTTCCGATTTTTAAATGGGAATGCCAATGAGGAAGCAGGAAGTGTTTTATCTGCTTCATTTACACAGCCTTTGTGGAGGGGGAGAGGTAAGCAAATTTCTGCAGAACGATTAACGCAAGCAGAGAGGGATGTCTTGTATGATTTGCGCGATTTTACCCGATATCGTCAGGAGTTTGTAGTCCGTATATGCAAAGCATACTATTCCGTCTTAGAACAACGAGATATTGTAAAAAATAACTATCAAAGTTATTTAAATTTCAAAGCGAGTTATGACCGTGAAAATGCTTTTGCACAAGAAGGGAGAAAGACTTTAACAGAAATAGGTCGTATTCAACAGGCATTATTGAGTTCTGAGGACACATGGATAAATTCATTAAGAAGATATAAAGAATCATTAGACGAATTTAAAATATCCATTGGTTTATCTACAGACAGTCATGTAATGCTTGACCCTAAAGAATTAGTAAAACTAAAAGAAGAAGGATTAAAACATCCCCAAATTACCGATGATGAAGCGGTGAAGGTTGCATTAGTTACACGATTAGAAGTATACACGCAAAGAGATATTGTGGAAGATGCAGAAAGAAAAATTAAAATTGCAGAAAACGCCTTAAAACCTGGTGTTGACTTGTTTTTAGAAGGGACAGTAACCAATCAAGGGAAAACCAATTTTGAAGATTTAGATTTTCGAAGAGGAGTTTATAGTGGTGGGCTAAATCTTGATTTGCCTCTGAACCAGAAAGAAGAAAGAAATGCTTACCGAACTGCTTTGATAAATTATGAAAGAGTAAAACGGCAATTATCCTTGAAAGAAGATGAAGTAAAACTTGATGTTAGAACATCATGGAGAAACCTTGAACAAGCACGAAGAAATTATGAAATAGCCCAAAAAAGCGTTGAATTGAGTCAACGCCGTGTAGAAGAACAAAATCTACTGGCTGAATTGGGTAGAGCAACAGCATTAGATTTGGTAGATGCTCAGAATGATTTAACAAAAGCACAAAACAATTTAACTTCTGCAATAATAGCCCACAACATAGCCCGTCTTGAATTCTGGAAAAATATTGGAATTTTATACATTAAACCAGACGGTAAGTGGGAGGAGATAAAAGATGTTAAATAATGTAAAAAGTAAACGAAAAAAATTCTTGTTGTTTGCAGTTGTAATAGTGATTATAATTGCAATTTCGTATCCTTTTTTCAAAAGAACCTTTAATAGGCCTCAAACGAATGTAAATGTTGTTTTTCCCGTTACTAAAGGTAATTTTGGAGTAACTATTTTAGAAGGTGGAAGTATAGAGGCAAAAGAATCCTTACAGATTAAATCAGAAGTTCAAGGAGAAACCAAGATATTAAGTATCGTAGAAGAAGGATATTATGTTACCCCAGAAGATGTTCAGGCGGGAAAGATATTGGTGGAGTTGGATGCAAAAAAATTATTAGACCAGCAAACAGAACAAGAATCGCTGTTCCAGAATGCAAAAGCAAGTTTAGCCACTGCAGAAGAACAATATGAAATCCAGAAAAATCAAAATGAAATAGATATTCGTCAAAATGAATTATCTGTCAAATTTGCTCGAATGGATATTGAAAAATATTTAGGTATTGATACAACAAATGAAATTATTAATAAGATAGGGTTAGACGACGAAAGTATACAAAAATTAATTCTTTTAGAAAAAGAAAGCAGAAATATAGAAAACGAAAAAAATGGAATAGAAAAAAAGAGAGAAAATAATGAAAAAGAAAATGATGCAGAGCAAAATCAAAATAGTGATGTAAAAGCTCCTGATGAAAATAATAAGGATATGAATGTAAATTCTGAAGTAGAAGATGAAAATAATTCTGCCAAACTACTTTTTTCTTCAATAACTTCTAAAGGTATTGACTTTGGAAAATATGCAGATTCGGCTTTATTAGGTGATGGCGTTGCACAACAAACCCTGCAGAAATGCACAACGGATGTGATATTGGCAGAAGAAGATGTAAAATTAGCCCAGAAAAAGTTAGAAGGAACGCGAAGATTATTTGAAAAAGCCTTTGTAACACAAACAGACCTTGAAACTGATGAATTAACCTTAAAAAGAAAACAGGTAGCCTTAGACCAGGCAAATACTAATAAATCTCTTTTTATCCAATATGAATTTCCGAAACAAGCGGAGAAACTTGTTACACAATATATTGAAGAAGTTTGGAAATACATTCGTATACAAAAACTTGCAAAGTCTCGCTTAGCACAAACGGAAGCCAATTTAAATTCAGCAAAAGCACAGTTTGCTCTTCAATCCCGTAAAAAAAGAGAACTTGAAGAACAAATTGAAAAATGTACTATACGGGCAACCAAACCCGGATTGGTTGTATATGGTGGAGAAGAAGACCGTTTTATGCAAGAACAAATAAAAGAAGGCACTTCTGTACGGGAACGGCAAATTATAATTACAATACCTGATACTTCAGTAATGCAGGTGCGTTCAAAAATACATGAATCAAATATAAAGAGAGTGAAACAGGGGCAAAAAGTGAGAATCCGTGTGGATGCTTTCCCCGACGAGTTATTAACCGGAACGGTAGATAAAGTTGCCGTATTACCCAATGCCCAGAATAGATGGTTAAATCCCGATTTAAAGGTATACGATACTTTTATCATTATAGATGGAACACATCCTTGGTTAAAACCCGGTATGACTGCTCAGGTAGAGATACAAGTTGCAGAACTGAAAGATGTGCTATATGTTCCATTACAAAGTGTGTTTAATATTGAAAACCAGCAGGTATGCTATGTGCAAAAGGGAAATGAAATAGAAATGAGAGTTGTAAAAACAGGAGAGTTCAACGAATCTTTTATTGAAATTAAAGAAGGATTGAAAGAAGGAGAAAAAGTCCTTTTGTATACACCCGGGCAATCAATTCCTGAAAAAACGAAAAAAAAATCAGGAAACATAAGAAAGGATACCATTGAATAATTGTGTAATAAAATTAGAAGATTTGAAAAAAAATTATAGAATGGGGAGTGTTGATATTTGTGCCTTGAGGGGAATAAATATGGAAATATTAGAGGGTGAATTTGTTTGTATTATGGGACCTTCTGGATGTGGAAAGTCAACATTATTGAATGTATTGGGCTGTTTGGACAAGCCTACAGAAGGGAAATACTACTTAAATGGTTGCGATATATCGTTATTGGATGATGATACTTTATCCGATATGCGATGTAATTATCTTGGTTTTGTTTTTCAGTCCTACAACCTTATTCCACAACTATCTGTGGTTGAAAATATTGAAGTACCTCTTTATTATCAGGGTGTTTCACCTAATGAAAGTAGGAAAAAAGCAATTGAAATAGCATCTCGTGTGGGGTTGGCAGAACGCTTATATCATAAACCCACAGAACTATCCGGTGGACAACAACAAAGAGTAGGTATTGCCCGTGCTTTAGTAAACAACCCATTAGTTATTCTTGCAGATGAACCCACAGGGAATCTGGACTCAAAATCAGGAAAGGAAATTATGGATATTTTCATTGAACTTCATAAACAGGGAAAAACAATTATCATGGTAACACATGATGAAAATATAGCTCGATACGGAGAAAGGATAATACGCTTGAAAGATGGCTTCATTGAAAAAGATGAGCGGGTGTTATCAAAAATAGGTGCTTCAACATAAAAGAAAAAAATAAAAATGTTAAATTTCCTATCAATATATCGCTGGATACGAATAATTAAGATGGGTTTTAAAAGTCTATGGTTGCATAGGCTACGCTCCTTATTAACCATGTTGGGAATAGTATTCGGTGTAGCTTCTGTGATTGCTATGTTGGCAGTTGGAGAAGGAGCAAGCCAGGTAGCGCAAGAACAAATCCGAAGGTTAGGAAGTAAGAATATCATTGTGCGTAGTGTTAAACCTGCATTAGAACAAAAAGTTACTGGACAACGGAGTCGTGCTATTGAATATGGGATAACATGGGAAGATGCTACAAGAATACGCTCTTCTATTCCTGATGTAGAAGTTTTAGTTCCTAATAGAATTATTCGCGATGTTGTCTGGAATACACAATGGAGGGTAGATGGGCAGATAGTAGGGACAGTGAGTTGGTATCCCGAAATGAGACAATTAAGAATCATAGAGGGACGATATTTTACAGAGTCAGAAGTTAAAGACATAAAAAATGTATGTGTTTTATCAATAAATACAATAGCGACCTTATTCCCCAATGGAAGTCCTGTAGGTAAAAGTGTTCGCGTTGGTTCCGATTATTATAAAGTAATTGGAATTATAGAAGATGAGGGAGGTGTTGGAACAGCGTCTCAATCACAAAATTTCCTTGTGCAAGCTCCAGAAACTAAAAATACAACAGAGAGAAGAGGTGAGAATCCGTCTTATCAAGGGAAAATGGGAAAGAGGGATGAAGGAAAAGGACCTGGGGCTACACCTCAATATCGAATTTATATCCCTATTACCGCGGCTCAAAAGAGATTTGGTGAAACATTAGTCCGAAGAACCACAGGGACATTTGAAGCAGAAAGAGTAGAATTACACGAACTAATTGTTATGGTAAATATGGAAAATAGAGTAGAAGAGGTTGCAAGGATTGTAGATAGTATCTTGCAAAAATACCACAAGCAGAGGGATTATGAATTAACAATACCTTTAGAATTATTACGACAAGCAGAGCGAACCAAACAAATTTTTAACCTCGTTTTGGGAACAATTGCAGGAATATCGTTATTAGTCGGGGGAATAGGAATAATGAACATTATGCTTGCTACCGTTACGGAAAGAACTCGGGAAATAGGTATTCGTAGAGCATTAGGAGCAAGAAAAAGAGATATTATTCTCCAGTTCCTTGTAGAAACAATTATCATGTCAGGAACAGGGGGACTTATGGGAATTGGATTAGGTTTATTTATCCCTTATTTGATAACATATTTCGCCTCTATGCCTACTATTATTCGTTTATGGAGTCCTTTAATAGCATTCGGTATATCAGCAGGTATTGGTATTATTTTTGGAATATATCCAGCCCTTCGTGCTGCAAACATGGACCCTGTTGAAGCACTTAGACACGAATAAACCAAATTAGCACTTTAACCCTCCTTTATATATAATTAGTAAATAAAATAGATTGTTAGAAAGCAGTTAATATGTTCCCAAAGGATATCGAAATAAGAGGCGCAAAGACACAAAGGGAAGTAGATGAAGCCATCCAATTAATGGCAAGTATATCCCGACAAGATTTCTTTGTCGCCAGTGATTGGCTGGTAAATATTGGAGCAAAATACCCGAACTTCCAGAATGAACATATTCGTATTGCTTTATATAATGGAAAAATTATTGCTGCATTAAGAATTACCACCGATATAATTCGTTTGGGCGAAGCAAGATTAAAAATGGGTGGAATTGGTTGGGTTTCTACCGCAGGACATTTCAGAAATAAAGGCATTGCCAGTAAATTAATTCAAAATGCCGTTCAATATATGAAAACCAACGCTTACCATGTCTCCATGCTTTTTGGTATCCCTAATTTTTATCATCGTTTTGGATTTGCTACTACTTTACCCGAATATTATGTAAACATAACGACAAAAGAGGTTTTGGGTATTCAACCTATTCCACATAAAGTCCGAAAAATAAAGCCCGGAGATATTCCTTTATTACGAAAAATACATAATGATAATGATGAAGATATCGCATGTTCATTAATAAGAACACAGGCGCATTTTGCTGTTAAATGGAAAGAATGGGAAAATGGAAAAACGGTAATGGATATGAATGGAAAAATATTAGGATATTTTTTACCCAGAAATAATAATAGCGATACATTATTTATACAAGAAATTGGTTCCACAGATATAGAATCATCAAAAGCGGTGCTATATGCTATTGGGAAATTGGCAGAAAAGGAAAAAGCAGGAAAAATACAAATAGCATCTCCTCCATGCCATCCTCTATCTCGTCTTTTAATAAGACATTATTCTATTCAAGAAATCCACTATAAGAGAAATGAAGGAGGTATGATGGCCATTGTAAACGAAGAAGAAACTTTAGAATGTATGATTCCCGAATGGGAAAAACAAATACAACAGAAAACATTTGTCCAGCAAGATGATGAAATAACGCTGATTATTTCAGGCGAACCCTATTGTATTCATTACCGTAAGGGAACTATTAGTATCATTAAAAAATTAGGTAGAAACAAAGTTTCTATGGATAAAGTAGACTTAGCCCAACTTTTGACAGGATATATCTATGTTACACATATTTTAGACAAAAAAAGATTTTCTATTTCATCCGATGCAAGAAATTTCTTATCTGCGATATTTCCCAAAAGATTTCCGTATGTATGGCAAATGGACCGATTTTAATGAGGTGATATATGAAAATAAACAAAAATAGCATCAAATTTAGATTTCTTGGTAACCTGATAATCGTTTTTGTTTTTCTAACATTGCTTATCTCAATTTTACAGATATTTTTGATAAACAACCTTATAATTAAAGCCTCTAATGAAAGAATAAAATTGAATATAAGGTCAGGTTGGTATTACTTCGAAGAAAAAAAACGGAAATTGGAAATTATTCTTGATTTCTTACAGCATCATATCCTTTTGCAACAGGGTAATATAAAAACAATCTTAATGGATACGCAGAACCTGTTATCAAAATATGCAGAGAACAAGGATATTGACTATCTCTGGGTAATTCCAACGGATATATATAAATCAGACGAAAGTACATTTAAGGAAATAGATAGTTTTTTTAGCAAAGAAAATCCAGAAAATGCTTCGGGATATATAAAAAAGGACTTCAAAAAACTTAATGAAAAGATTCCCTTTAGTTTTCAATCCAGCAAAGATATCCCGGAGGGAGAACTTATCTCAATTTATTCTAATAAAAGGATTATTTTTGAGAATAATAATGGGCATAATAAGGAAATAATTTTAATTGCGGGTAGTTGGTTAGACGGAGCTAACTATTTTGTAGACCAGATTCAAAATCTTGTATTTGAAGATAGATTTTATAAAGGACGAAGAGTCGGAACAGTAACGATTTTCAATGGTTCAAAACGGATTGCTACTACAGTGTTATTACCCGATGGGCAGAGAGCCGTTGGGACACAGGTATCCGAAGAAGTAAGAGAACAAACATTAGTAAAAGGTATTCCATGGATAGGTCGAGCAAAAGTACTCGATGACTGGTACCTAACCTGTTATGAGCCTATTCGTGATATACGAGGAAATATTATCGGTATGTTATATATGGGCGAATTAGAAGCCCTGACGAAAGATACCCGAACATTTGTTGTGCTTATAACCATAGCGGTTATTTTATTTACTATGTCCATTGCTTTGGTCATTCGATTAAAACAAACCACTCAATTATTAAAACGAATTTATAAGTTAAGTAATTCTGCTAATGAATTTGCCAATGGTAATTATTCAGTTAGAGCAGGAAAAGATACAATCGGAGATGAGATATCCGAATTGATTGCGGTCTTTAACTCTATGTTGGAGACTATCGAGAAAGATAGGGAACAACTTATTCAACAGCAGGAACTAATAGAAGAAGCCAATGCGAACTATCTCGATATGTTGGGCTTTGTAACCCATGAACTACGGAATAGCTTAGGTTCTGCTATATTCAACATTGCCTCCTTAAAAGAAGGGGCGTTCGGAGAAATTTCCTCAGAAGTAAAAGAAGGTCTTGACATTGTTGAGGATAGCCTGAAATATTTAATGGAGATAACCAATAACTATCTGCAATTGTCCCGTTTAGAACAGGGGGATTTATATTTTGAAAAGCAAGAAGTAAACCTATTAAATGATGTAATTAACCCCATTTTAAATGAACTATCAAAACTGCTGAAATCAAAAAAGATAAATGTTGCAAATGAGGTAAAAGAAGAATTTACAATGCCCGCAGATATAAATTTAATGAGAGTTGTTTATGAAAATCTATTGGGGAATGCTATTAAATATGACAAAGAAGGCGGAAATATAAAAATCTCTGCAACGCGGACAGAGTCCGGCAAAATTCAATTAGTCGTATGGAACGATGGAAGCCCTATCGAACCCCAGATAATAACTTCACTATTTCACCGATTCAGAAGATATGACACCAAAACTCCAGAAGGGAAAAAAGGAGCAGGCTTGGGCTTATTTATTGTAAGGAGGATAATAGAATTACACGGTGGAGAAATTAATATTCAATCTACCCCTGAAAGTGGGACATCTTTTATTATAACTATCCCATTTTAATTTACATTAAATATCCTAAAAACCTTGATTGAGCTCTTTAATTTTATTTTTTACCTTTATGGGGGCAGTTCGTGAACTGCCCCTACTGCCCCTCTGTGCTTAACATCGTATTCTTTTCTACTTTATGGGGGCAGTTCGTGAACTGCCCCCTGCTGCTGCCCCTACTGTCCTGTCTGTCCTGTCCCTGCCCCATTTAAAATGTTATAAAATAGATATTTTATGAAGGTAAAATATAGATTGTGAAAGAGAAAAAATGGTTAATGGAGATTTTCGGTTAGCATTTGTTTAATATTTGCACAGGCTTTGTCAATTAATTCTTCGCCTGTGCCTGCAGGAACCCATGAAAACATAGGGTCAGCCCCATATCCGCCTTCTTCAATAGCTTCTACCGTTGGGATATAAAGGGAATGGCCATTACAGTATCCTAAAAATATAGTCTTTTTTGCTGGAGAATTAGCCTTTAAACGGATAGCAAGTCCAGAGAAAAATTCACCAGAACCGCCAACAAGTGCTAATTCTTTGTTTATAAGAGCCGTTGTTAAGGTTACAGAAACGGTATTATTAGAAAATTCTTTTAATAATGCATTGATAAGTTCCGGGAAAAATCCCTGTTTATATACAGCCATAGTAAGAGAATTTGTTGTATCCATACGAGAAGGATAAGTAAATCTTTCCGATTTAAACTGTATTAATGGCTGTGTAGGAACAGTAAGATGTATTGTTTTATAAAGTTCAGCAGAATATTCTCCGATAGCGTTTCCAAAACCGACCATTCCTTTGCGTTGGTCATTTGTATTAGGTGACATATCTCCTGCAGAACCTTGAAGGAATATGCACGGGACATTTAATAATTCTTCAAATCTTTTTT
The DNA here is from genome assembly GCA_035378955.1 of Candidatus Hydrogenedens sp. NCBI lineage: Bacteria > Pseudomonadati > Candidatus Hydrogenedentota > Candidatus Hydrogenedentia > Candidatus Hydrogenedentales > Candidatus Hydrogenedentaceae > Candidatus Hydrogenedens > Candidatus Hydrogenedens sp. The sequence goes on from DAOSUS010000029.1 coordinate 31,221, forward strand.
GCATGATACCCGCCCAATCAGAACTCCAACGACGGTCAAATATATCGTCAAGTACCGCATGTGCAGAAAAATTAATCATCGCTGTAATAGGTTTATCGTCTATGGTATCTATACGAATTATGGTTAGTTCTGGGTCACGCATTTTTTGTGGTTTTTTGGATACACGATTGCGATTTAAATCAGTTTGTTCACTGGTCCAGCCAATTTTTGCCGGGGTAAGTTTTGCCGTCGCTTCGGATATTGCTATACAAATTTTGTTTTCGAGTTCTTCAACATATTGGATGGCTTTGTCAAATTTACCCTGTCCACAATCGGGTTCATTAATTAATTCGATAACAGGTCCATGATGGGTATGTGAGCCGACAAGCATAACATAAGAAACACCACAATCTTTTTTAACGCGTTCTATTATCTTTTCCATAGACCTTTGTGTAGGCGAACGACCTAAATCCATTCCTCCGACGGCAAGACGATTTGTTCCATCGTCAAACACAACGACTTTGAAATTTAATGGATATTTTGTGCCTTCGGAAGGTAAGTCATGTCTGGCTCCGTATCCCCACATGGGGACACCTGCAGGAGGTGTAATATCTACCATAGCAAAACCTGCTTTAAATACAGATTGAGAATAGGCAAAAGTAACTGAGAATAGGCATAAGAAAAAAATAAATAGAAATGTTTTTTTAATTATATGGGAAACCATAATAAGCTCCTTATAATAAGTAAATGTTGTATTTCATATATGACACAAATAAAATACAAATTGTTTCAATAGGTTTATTTGTTATAGATATAGATATGCGAGAAATTACAGGAAGATTAAAGTTATTATGGGGCTATATATTTTTTTAGTAAATTATTTGGAATTTCCCAGAATTTTATCCGTTCCCGACGCCATGTGTACGATATGCCAATCCCTTTACGAGTAGTAATGATTGCAGGGTAAGAATATTCGTGAGTAGGGTTTAAATCCTTTTCAAGGTAAACAAATTCTACCCATGTTTTGCCATTATCCTTAGAATAAGCAAGCATTAATTGATTGCGAGGTCCCCAATTTCCTGCAATGGGGTTGTAAACCAACCATAAGATGCCATCAATATTTTTGATAAGGTCAATCCCACTATTATTATTTGGCAAATCTGTTCGGTGAACCTTTCCCCATGTTTTCCCCCCATCTTCAGAATCGCATCGGGCAATACATCCCCCTGTGGAACGCATGAGGGCGTGGACATGATTAGGTTGGGATTCCCAGAAAGTCGGTTGAATAACACCTTTTCCATGAATTCCAGAGGATTCCAAATCCCAATCATTACTTCGTATCCATGTTATACCTTTGTCATTAGTTCTATCTGCAAAACAATGCCAAACTTTTATTTCAGTTGAAGCAGGAGCAAGCCAGGTTCCATCATGAAGAATAATGGGTTTGTTTTTTACCGGACCTCTACCGCCAATATCTCCTGGAACAAGTTCTGTAGGTTCTGTCCATGTCTTCCCATTATCTACTGTTTTCATCCAATATGTAGACCAATTAGGGACATCTTTTCCAACTTTGAAAAACAAATAGATAATATTATCCTGATCCTTAAACAGAACAGGATTCCAATGAGCCTCCTCACGAACTTTGGCTATTTTTTGAGGAGTATTCCATTTTTCCCCATCCCAACGAGATAGCCAGATAGCCACATCCGGATTTTTTTCTTTTGTTCCACCAAACCATGCAGAGAGCATTTCCCCTTTAGCTGTTTCGACTATTGTGGAAGCATGACATTCTTTAAAAGGTCGCTCATCCTCAAAAATATAATTTACAGTTCCTCCACTATTTTGAACCGCTGATATAAAATCTTCGGTTGATATTATAGGAGGATTGTGTAATACGACGCATGAGGAAAGAAATAAACAAAATAAAGGCATAACAATACTCCCCAATAAGAATTTTTTAATCTTTAATTTAATCATACTTACATCCAGATAAATAAAACAAATATAGATGCAGGAATAACAGCAATAAGAGTAAATGGAATGGAGATTTTTATCCATTGCATAAAAGACACAGGATATCCCTCCTTTTTAAGCAAACCTGTTCCCACAATATTTGCGGATGCACCGATGGGTGTTATATTTCCTCCGAGACTTGCACCAATGAGTAAACCCAGATAAAGTAAAGTTGGTTCGAAGCCACCTTTTTCAGCAAGAATTGTTGTAATAGGAAGCATTGCGGCAAGGTAAGGAACATTGTCAATAAATCCGGATAGAACCAAGGAAATGAAAATAAGAACAATATATATTGCGATTTTGTTGCTTCCTATATGTAGATATATAAACTCCGCAATGTCATTTGTCCAGCCAAATTTATTTAAGGTGCCAACCATAATAAAGACGCCAATGAGGAAGAATGTAGTATCCCAATCCAATTTTTTAATAGTATCTATAAACGAAATGTCGTTTGACCATTTTGCCCAGATAATCCCTAATAATGCAATCACCATACAAATAAATCCTGCAGATGTAAAAACGCTTTCTTCAAAAAAAGATGCAAGGGCGAGCAAAAAAATCAATAATAAAAGGAAAACTGTAGGTATCCATGATTTTATAGGTTCAATGTCAACTTCCTGTTCGCTTTTATATTTTTTGAATATCCAATATAGAAATGTTAGAGAAGTAATAGCACCTATTTGTATTGCAAAGAAAATTCCGGGTTTGCCATGATGAAAAAAGAAATCTAAGAAGTTAAAATGGGCATATCCCGCTAAAAGCATACTGGGTGGGTCGCCAATCAAAGTTGCAGTTCCCTGTAAATTACTCGAAATTGCTACACCGATTATTAATTCACGCGGGTCAATTTTCAAGCGTTTTGCCAATTCAAAACATATAGGAGCAATGATAAGAACGGTAGCAACATTTTCTACAAATGCAGAGATAAATGATGCTAATCCACAAATGATTATAAGTGCAACAGGCGTGCTCATTTTTTTATGAATAAGATAAGTGGCTAAAAAAGCAGGACAACGACTATCAATAAAAATATCAGCGAGAAAAAGCATACCTACAAAAATGCTTATGACATTCCAGTTAATAGTGAAGAAGACTTCTGTGGGGGACATTATTCCTGAAAGTAAAATAATAGCCGACGCACCAATTGCAATAATGCTTCTCCACGAAGGCAAAATGAAAAAAAATAAATATGCAAAAACAAAAAGTATTAATGATATATTTTTAGGTTCGAACATATAACAACAGGTAAAAGAGTTAATATGGTGAGATTATAGCATGATATAAAATTGTATATATAATCGCCTCTATTTTACTCCTTTTTCTTTTAAAAACGGACCGTATTTTTTATCTGTTCCTTGAATGTGTTTAATCAAACATTCTTTTAAGAAATTTGCCACATTAGAAGTGATGATAAGATTTCCCTTTTGAATTTCGCTATTAAATTCCTGAACTTTTTTAACAAAAAGTTCATGTTCCTTTTTATGTTGTGTAAACTCAGGGTAGCCATGCTGCTGCATCAGTTTTTCCTCAGTCCCGAAATGAGTAACAGTATAAGCCGCCATTTCTTTAACAATTTTTCCAACAACCTCTTTCCCTTTTCCGGAACTCATTGCCTCGTATAATTGGTTTATCATATTAACCAGGTTTTTATGTTGAGCATCGATTTGAAGTATACCTATATTTAAGTTATCATTCCAATTAAGAAAAGCCATGATATAATCTCCTATTTAATACCTACTGATTTCATACAGGATTCGTATTTTTTATCCATACCTTGAATATGATTTACTAACCAGTCTTTTAAAAAATTAGAAACAGAAAGCGGAAGTGATAAAGAACCTTTTTCTAAATCCGATTGATATTTTTTTATCTGGTTTACAAAATTAGTATGCTGTTGTTTTTGTAAAGCCAGTCCTTCATACTTACATTGTTCCATTAATTTTTCTTCTGCGGTAAAATGAGTAACAGTGTAATTATGTAGCTCTAATAAGACAGGAGCAATAACTTCTTTTCCTTTCCCTTCACGCATAGCATCATGCAACCGATTTATAATATTAATCAGTTTTTGATGTTGAGCGTCCATAGAAGGTATACCAACGCTTAATGAACTATTCCAATTCAATAATGGCATAAATAATCTCCTTATTGTTTAATTTTGACTTATTATTAAACATTATATAAAATTATCCCATAAATATTCAAATAGAGAAAGATAATAAATGAATCGAAGAGATTTTATAGAAAGAACACTTAAAACAGTAGCTGCTACAAGTATATTAAGTGAAGTAGGTTTTTCGGAAGAGTCTGAGAATAAACAGTCCTCATGGAAAATACCTCCCGGAACAAAGGTTCCGACAAGGAAATTAGGGAAGACAGATATTGAAACACCTATCCTGATTATGGGATGTTGCCAGAATATTGACCCTGTATATGACCGAAGATTGCACCGTGCTTATGAATTAGGTGTAAATCATTTAGACACCGCTCAAATGTATGCAGAGGGACAATCTCATAAAACAATAGCGCCCTTTATTAAACAAATTGGGGATAGAAAAAAATTAATAATTGCTTCCAAAGTCCATCAAACAGAAGATAAGGCCACCCCAGAGAAATTCGTAGAAAATATAAATTCTTCTCTTGAAGAATTAGAAACGGATTATTTGGATATTTTTTACATGCATATTGTTAAACACGATCGGTTTTTAGATAAAGAATTTATTGAAATGGGAGAAAAGTTAAAAAAAGAAGGTAAAATTCGCTATTTTGGTTTTAGTGCCCATCATGGGAATGCTCACGAACTTATGATGAAGGCCAGTAAATTAGGGGGTGGTATTGATGTAATTATGTTTAAGTATAGTTTTCGTGAAATGGGAAAAGATAATTTAAATCGGGCAATAGATGCATGTGCAGAGGCAGGAATAGGTTTAGTAGCCATTAAAACATTAGGTAGTATTCCAGATGATGGCGAGGAAATAATCCCCTGGACATCAAAAAATTTTACAAAAATACAAGCAAAATTAAAAGCCGTATGGGAAGATAAACGAATTGCAGGTATTGCGTCGCAAATGGGAAATATCCAACATGTCCACGAAAATGCTTACGCAGCAATAACACCTATGCAATTAACAGATTTGGAAAAACGGGAATTGAAAAATATCGCAGAAAAAACACAACATCTTTATTGTGCAGGTTGTAGTCACCACTGTGAAAAAGGTATGACGGAAGAACTCCATGTGCAAGATGTGTGGAGATGCATACTGTATGCGAAGAGATATGGAGAGGAAAAATGGGCACGATATTGTTATCGAGATATTGAAAAATATGTCGAAAAATTATCTATGGAACATCTTCAAATTGCCATGGAACAATGTCCTTATCATTTAGATATCCCAAAACTGTTTTCCTCTGCCAAAGAAATGTTTAGTTAATTACAGAAATTTAATTTAAAAATATAAAAGGTGTTTGTTTAAAATTGGATTTTATATTTCATTAA
>DAOSUS010000030.1:0-16059 GCA_035378955.1 Candidatus Hydrogenedens sp.
TAGAAATGGCAACGCTTGAATTGGAACAGCCTATTAGTAAAGAGGAATTGGAACAAATTGCAAATGACCCTACTCAGGTAGATTACAAGTTTAGGTCAGCAAGATATCTGTTGCGAGAATTATCTGAAGGTAAGTCTTTCCCTACTTCTTATGACTATCCTGTGCAGGTGTGGAATTTAGGAGGTATTCCGCATGTGGCTTTAGGTGGAGAGGTTGTTATAGATTATGTGAAATTCATTAAACAGATGTTTGGGAATAATGTAATTGTATTGGGATATTCGAACGATATGATGAGTTATATTCCTTCTGTGAGAGTCCTTCACGAAGGAGGGTATGAAGGCGGAGATTTCCAGATTGGATATGGTTTACCTGCAAAGTGGAAAGAATCTATTGAAGAACGAATTCTCTCGGCTGTAGAAAAACTCTGGTTGAAAGTGAAGTAATTAAACAATATCCCTGTCTCTGTATAAAAATAGAATGCCTATTATATCTATATACTCTTGTATATAATAGAAAATCGTAAAGTTGTTTTTTTATTGAGATTTTGGAATAAGCATCTAATCTCAAAAACTATAATACATAGGAAAGACTTTGCTATTGTGTTGGTTGACTTTTAGTAGTTCGATATATAAAAGAATATTCAGAATATACAGGGAAAAAATAGGAAATCAAGAAAGAGGGAACTATTTATAAAGAAATAACTTAATAATTTATAGAATTATAGATAAAAGAAGAAAGACAAAAGATGTGTTTGGGTATGTATTTATATTTATTTATTTTTGTGCGTTTTGTGGTGTTTGTATAAATCTTTTGAAAAAATTAGGGATTGTCTATATTTTTTAGTTTTTTACTCTATTATTGAAAAAATAAAGATGGTCTTGACAGAAAAACAAAATTATGCTATAAAAAATATAAAGAAAAGAGAACTTTTTTAAGTGTCAATATAGTAAAAAAATACAAGGTGAGACTTTCTTACTAATGAAAGTGAGATACAATATTTAACAATGTATACATGGAGAAAGATTTATGTCAAAATTGTCCTCTCGTATAATCGGGGTGATGATAATTTGTTGTTTTGAATTTTATACTTTCTCAGTGGAGAATAATTGTTTACAGGGATTTAATAATGAGCATCAAAAAGTATATAAAAATTTAATTGAGAGTTTGTCCTTGAACAATTTTTTTGATATAAATTCTGGAATATTGAAGACAAGGAAAGGAATAAAAAGTGTACTTATTCTGGATAGTGAATCACGGGGAATATTTAGAAGGAAATTGGAAGAACTAATACAGCAGAAATCGGACCAGAGTTTGGATTGTCTCATAGCAAAGTTTATATTAACTGAGTTAGATATTTTTGAATGGCGAAGCGATGAATTATATAAGCGGATATCGGAACTTTTGGAGATAGGGATACTACCTTCCCTGCCAGAATTATGTTCGTGGCGGGAAACCCTTTTTCAGGAGGCGGTAAAATATTTCATTAAGATTGGTAATTATGATTATGCCCGTAAATTAATAGCACTACAGATAAAAAAATTTCCAGATTCATCTATCCAAAAAGATGTGGAAGAACAATTACAACGATTAAATGTTTCACCAACACAATATTCACTAAGTCTGATTGATTCAACAGATATAAATAAAGAATATTCTCGACTTATTTATTACGACACTATTTTGCAACATATCAGAGATGAAGGATTAAAAACAGCCTTTATTGAAGAAATAAAGAAGTTTATTCATAAGAAAAAAACTAATGAGAATTTAGATATTTATAAGGAATTCGAATTTGCTCCAGAGGAATTAACCTTAGAATGGTACATCTCCATGGTTAAAAAAATTAAGGAGTCAAAGCGAGCCTTTTCAGAACCATTTGTTGTTGAAGAATTAGCAAAGGAATGGGACCAAGCAGATAAACAAGATGTATGGGATAGAATGCGATTGTTATATGGGTTTATACTGGATGTTTCTGATGATTATTTCCAAATTGTGATAAATCCAGAAATAGAAGAGCGTGTAGTTCGACTTCTTGTTGGGGAATGGCAAATATTAAATTGGGGATATGACCCGTTATATCGTAAAGAAGATGATAAAACAGGAAATTATGAGTTATTATGCAAATTATATGATAAAAGTTTAGAAGAATATGGGCGTGTCTGGAGGGATGAATGGGCATATCATTCCTCAATTGAATGTCCCGGTTTAGATAACGAAGGTGATGAGGAAAAGAATCTCTGTCGTTTTGCTTTTCTAACCTTTAATCCGAGATTGTTTGATTACTATTGCTGTGAGGCATGGAGAAGAGAACCTTATAATATGCTATTTCTTTCCTCTGCCGACCCAGAAAAAACTTTAAAATTGATTTTGTATGATTTTATACATTCCAAAGGGGATAAATCAGATGACGAAATACAGGCTTTATTAAAAAAGAGATTTCATGAAACATATAACATAGAAAAATTGGTTAAAATCTTACAGGTGATTTGTAAAACAAGTCCAGAATTAGCCACTCAATATCGAAGTGAAATAATTGAATTCTTCGATGCAAATAAGAAGCAGGACTGTATCCCGTCATTGGGATTAGATAATAAAACTCAAGATGTAGAGAATACAGATATTAGTCAGGAAAAGAAAGATGACAAATAACAAACCTTAAAAAAGGACATTCAGAGGGAAAAATGAACAAGAAAAACTTATTCAAGAAATTTGTGCCATTTATAATGGTATTTGCGATTTTAGATTCCTCGATTGACGCCTATGATACGATGATAGAAATAGGTTATTGGAAAAAAGTAAGCCAGCATATAAGGCAAGGATCTATTCAAAAAATAGAAGATAAGAAAGTAATTGAACAACTCATAGATGAAGCAAACAAAATTTATGAGAAATCAAAATCCTTCGATTTAACCATGTTCTTTTTGATGGAGAATATTGGGAAATGCTTATCATCCGTTCAAGTATCATTAAACTGGGACCCTGTAAAATTAGCAGTATATGCGACCCCTGAATTAGGAAGGGCTGTGTTAGAACTTTTTGAAAAAAACTACCTGAATTATTCAACGGATAAAAAGTCCGATTTATATCAGAAGATACTTAACAAACAGATGGAAAGAGGTCTTAAATTATCATCTGATACAAAAAACAATCAATCTGAAGAACTAAATGAGTTTAAACTTTGTGAGGAATTGTTTGAAGGAGAGGAGATAGATTTATGTAAAGAAAAAGTTTCTTACGGGTATTATAGGTATTTTTTTCCTGAATATTGTGTTTTCGTAATGGAATTTTATGACTATTTATGGTACATGGGTTGGCATGGACCGATAAGAAGTGGGATTTGCCTCCAGGATTATGACCTTGCTCATATTGCCCTTGTTTCTCCAGATAAATTCATTGATGATGTAAACCGCAGCCAATTAGAAGACATAGGAAATGCTAATGAAGAAAATATCTTTTTAGCTAAAGTCCCATGTTATATATCCAGAAGTCATGGTGAAAAGTTTTTGCTTTCCCGAGTTTTCCATGCCTATGACTATTTGCTAGAACTTAATCCACAGGTAGTTGAAAAGAGAAAAGAAGATATAAAGAAAGGTGTATTGAAACATGTTATAAAGTTTATTGCTGCAAGCGATAAATTTTATTCGACATATCCCTGGCGTAAAAATAAGGGGGGATATTATCTGCTATATGAGTTTCTTAATGCCGATTTGAAATATCGTGAACAGCTCCTGAATTTATATGAGAAATTAGGGACAAAAGAGGATATTTCAAATCTAAATAAATTAAAGGAAAATTTTTTAGATCTACCGGTTTGGGATGAACAAGATGCCTATGGAAAAAGTTTGAGAAATACCTGCATATTTATGCAAGACCAATTTAAACAAAAAGTAGACCAACTTATTGAAAAAATAAATGCAACAGATAACACCATACAGAGATAAATAAGTCCCGTAAACACTTATTGTCCAAACAAAAAAAGACTAATTGGTAAATAGTAAGGAAGATCGGAGGAGTGGAGGAATTGTGTGAATATATAACGAAGGAACGGGAGATGATGTGTAAAAATCTAAATTTTTTCAATCCCCTCTTTATTTATTAGCATAATGTAAACCGTTAAATACAGAATTTCTATTTAAGTTTTCATACATAGAGGTTGTTTTTGTTTTTATTCGTTACAAAAAAGAAATATATAACTATGATGAATTTTAGAGAATATCTCTGTAAATTGTAGATTTTGAGAGATTATGGTTATAAAATCGCTATGGTATGAATTTTGCAAATAAAAAAATGACAATTAAATTATTTGCAATTAGAGAATAAATAATGAGAAATCATATATTTTTTGAATTTTAATTTAAAAATATTATTTGAGTTTTATATAATTGTTTTGTATAATAAGTAACGATTGGTGGTTTTGTTTGTAATGTTTACAAAAATATATAACTCCAATGTGCGGGGTTATATTGGTTATAACAAATAACAACACGAAAGGAGTAAGTGATGATTTTAGCAGACATCATCAACATCATTGTCAGTGTATTTGTAAAGTATTTGGCTGGTTGGCTTACCGAACAGATATTAGCGCTTTTCGGCATAACAACAGCCTAAACAACTAACTGAAGGAGGGTAAAAGTATGGATTTTAATTTAATATTAAAAGACATCATTGTTAAAGTGGTTGATTATTTAGTAGGCTTTGTAAGCAAAATCATAACGGATTTCTTTTCTGCATTAACAGGAAAAGAGCCAGTAGATTAATTAATTGAAAAGTTTATAAATAGCACATGGTGAAAAAAATCGCCGTGTGCTATTTTAAATTTTAAAGGGATTTTTATGAAGCGAAGGGCTTTTTTAGGTAAAACGTTTTCTACTTTTCCTTTATATCATATATTTAAATCTTTTTCTTTAGGAGAGGTAGATAATCAAAAAGATAAAGGGATTAATGAGAAATCCGTAGATGATGGAAAAAATATATGGGGCCAATTTTTTGGATTTAATTTGTTAAATTATTTTATGGTTTATGGGAAGAAGCCCTTTCAAGAAGAAGAATTTGCTCTTATTCATCGTTTGGGTTTTAATTTTGTGCGATTGCCTATGGATTATCGGTGTTGGACTGATGAAAAGTCCTTATATCAGATACGGGAAGAAGATTTAAAAGAGATAGACAAAGCCGTTGAATTTGGTAAAAAATATAACATTCATGTTTGTTTGAATTTTCATCGTGCTCCGGGATGGACTGTAGCCAAACCTGATGAAGCAATGAATTTGTGGTTAGATGAAGAGGCTCAAAAAATCTGTTGTTATCACTGGCAAACTTTTGCGAAACGATATAAAGATATTGAACCAATGCAATTGAGTTTTAATCTTTTGAATGAGCCTGGAAATATATCAGCAGAAAAACATAAGAATGTTATAAGCAAATTAGTAGATGCTATTCATAGTGTAGATGAAAAAAGACCTATTCATTGTGATGGAAGGTTATGGGGTGCTATGCCTCCTGATGAATTATCTGATTTAGGTATTATTGCGGATTTACACATGTATCGTCCCTTCCCCATTACTCATTACAAAGCCTCATGGGCAGGGCAATGGGATAATGTCCCAGTTCCTGACTATCCGTATAAGGAGGGAGATTTTGTATGGGATAAGGAAGGGATTCGGGAGAAAGTAATTAATCCTTGGAAAAAACTCGAAGATAAAGGGGTTCCTGTGTTTGTCGGGGAATTCGGAGCATTTAATCAAACACCACATAAGGCTGTAATGGGCTGGTTGGAGGATACATTGAGTTTATTCCATGAAGTAGGATGGGGTTGGTCCATGTGGAATTTTAAAGGACCTTTTGGTCCGATTGATTCGGATAGAATGGATGTTGAGTATGAGGAATGGGAAGGGAATAAAGTTGACAGGCAAATGTTAACATTACTTCAAAAGTTTATACCCCAAAAGTAGTTTTTTGATAGGAATTTTGTGTTACTCTTATTTTGTTTATTTTTAATAATTTATACAAGCCTGTCAGATTTTTATCTTTTACATAAATATCTTCTATAATATGAAAACTTTTATTGTGTCTATTAATCAGTGTATAGAATAGAAAGAAGACGGATAAGGAAGTAAAATGAGTGTAGCCATAATAACGGGTTCGGGTGGTTTAATAGGTTCTGCATCGGTTCGGCGTTTTGCTAAAGAGAATTTTACGATTGTTGGAATTGATAATGATTTTCGTTCGTATTTTTTTGGTGAGGAAGCAAGTACCCGCTGGTCGGTGGAAAAACTGAAGGAAGAATTTCACAATTACCGTCATTATAATGTAGATATTCGTGACTATAATGAATTAGAAAAGATTTTTAATGAATATCAGAAAGATATTTCTATCGTTATACATACGGCAGCACAGCCCAGCCATGATTGGGCGGCAAAAGAACCGTTCACTGATTTTGGAGTCAATGCCTTAGGAACATTAAATTTGCTGGAATTAACCCGAAAATATGCCATTGATGCGGTATTTATTTTCACTTCTACTAATAAAGTGTATGGAGACCTTCCTAATTTTTTGCCTTTAATAGAACAGGAGACACGATGGGAAGTAGAACCGAGCCACCCCTGGGCAAGGTATGGAATTGATGAAACGATGAGTATTGACCAGAGCCAGCATTCCATTTTTGGAGCGTCAAAGGTTTCTGCGGATGTTATGACGCAAGAATATGGCAGATATTTTGGAATGAAAACGACGATATTCCGTGGGGGATGTCTAACAGGTCCTCAACATGCAGGGGCAGAATTACATGGATTTCTTGCTTACTTGATGAAGTGTGTAATGACGGGTAGAGAATATCGGATATATGGGTACAAAGGGAAGCAAGTCCGAGATAATATTCATGCAAATGACCTTGTAGAATGTTTTTGGGAGGTGTATAAATCTCCTCGTATCGCAGAGGTTTACAATATTGGAGGGAGTAGGCATAGTAATTGTTCTTTGCTGGAAGCGATAAAGATGAGCGAAGAAATTACCGGGAAGAAAATGAATTATGTATATATAGACCAGCCACGAAGAGGCGACCATATCTGGTGGATTAGCGATGTGAGGAAGTTTCAAAATCATTATCCGCAATGGAAATATAAATATGATATACAAAAAATATTAGAGGAGATTTATTATGGCCTCAAAGGCCGATTATGATTTGTGTCCGATAACGAAAAATACGCTTTTATACTCTATTGTTATTCCCGCACATAACGAAGAAAAGAATATATTACCGACAGTGGAAGAATTAGTTCAAGAATTGCGGATGGAGGGTATTCCTTTTGAAATTGTGATTGTGAATGATAATAGTACGGACAATACCCTTCAGGTAATAAAAGAAATGAGTAAACAATATCCTGAAATTGTCCCTGTAGATAATCCTTTACCTGGTGGTTTAGGCCGTGCAATTCGTAGTGGATTAAAAAATGTTAAAGGGGATGTAATTGCGATTGTGATGGCAGACCGTTCCGATGACCCCAAGGATATTGTCCGTTGCTATCGTAAAATTGAAGAAGGATATGATTGTGTATTTGGTTCTCGTTTTCGAAAAGAAAGCGTAGTTACACATTATCCCCAAGTGAAATTAATTGCCAACCGAATTGTTAATAAATTTTTACAAATACTTTTTTTAACTCGGTTTAATGATTTAACCAATGCGTTTAAGGTATATCGCCGTCATGTGATAGAAAGTATCAGTCCCTTACAATCAGCCCACTTCAATATAACTATAGAGATGTCGTTATCTGCACTTATTCGTAAATATAAGATTGCAGAAATTCCAATTTCATGGTATGGAAGGACATGGGGGCAATCTAAATTAAAACTTCGAGAAATGGGCAGAAGATACTTATGCACCATGTTAATGATTTGGTTTGAGCGGTTGCTAATTCTGGACGATATTATGAAGGAAAAAGACCATCCTTCACGATAAAGATTTTTTACTTGCTATTTTTTCATTTTTTGCCGAAATAATTCCCACTCGGGTTCATTTTCAAAAATCCAGCGATAATATTCTTTCTGTTTTAAATCTGTTGCGGCTTCTTCATCTGCTACAAATATACAATTAGGATGTAATTGTAGGGCTGTGGCAGAAATCATGGCGGTAAACGGCCCTTCGACTGATTCAGCAAGTATTTTGCTCTTGTGCTTTCCTGTTACCAGTGCTATGCACTCATTGGCTTCAAGAATAGTACCTACTCCCATAGTTATAGCTCTTTTGGGCATTTCCTCCGGATTGGGGAATAGATGTTTGTTCTGTTCAATGGTTATGGGCGATAACGCCTTTTCACGAGTTCTTGAAAACATAGAAGATAAAGGTTCATTGAAACCTATATGCCCGGACTCTCCGATACTCAATAGTTGTAAATCTATACCTCCAAAATCCTTTATCTTTTCCTTATATTCTTTGCATTCTTTTGCTATATCTTTAGCCATGCCGTTAGGAATATGGGTATTCCGTAAGTCAATATTTATATGGCGAAAAAATGTGTTATACATAAAGTAATGATACGAACCGGGATGTTCCGAGGATATTCCTATGTATTCATCTAAATTAAAAGTTACTGCGAGTGAGAAGTCAAGGTTTTCCTGCTTATGCATTTCTACTAATCGTTGATATAAAGGGACCATAGTTCTGCCGGTGGCAAGTCCAAGGACTAAATGTGGCTTTTTTCTCAGTCTTTCTGCGATAATATAACTAACGAGTTCGACAGCGTCTTTTGAAGTTGGTTGGACAATAACTTGCATAAACAAACTTCCTTATCATTGAAAGTATTAAAATAGGTATAAATCATGAAAAAAGTATATACAACTACTGAAGAAGTATTCTACGCCCTTACTCATGGACTTGCCGCGGGGTTAAGTGTAGCAGGTTTTGTGGTGATGTTAATATTGGCAATTCAGAAAGAAGAACCGTGGACCCTTGCTGGTGTTATGACTTTTGGTATTGCTTTAATTCTGTTATATTTAAGTTCTACCTTATATCATTCTTTCCCACAGGGGAAAATAAAGAGATTCTTTCAATTTATGGACCATGCCTGTATTTATGTGTTGATTGCGGGGACATATACCCCATTTTTATTAGTGTATATGCGGGGACCGTGGGGTTGGTCTCTTTTTGCCTCCCTCTGGATACTTACCTTATTGGGATTTGTATTTAAGATTTTCTTCATCGGCAAGTGGAACCGTTTGGCTACTTTTATTTACATACTTATGGGCTGGATAGCTATAATTGCCATAAAACCTGCAATTCAAATGATACCTACCGGTGCTTTGTTGCTTATGCTTATTGGTGGAATCCTATATACAGGAGGAACCTTTTTCTACTTGTGGGAACGATTACCTTTTCATCATGTAATATGGCACTTATTTGTTATGGGCGGAAGTCTAATCCATTTTTTATGTGTATATTTGTATATACTTGCCCAAAACGCTTCCTGAGATTATCGCTGTTATAATTTTCCCTTTCTTACAAGACTTTGCTGATGGCTTCGGCTAAACGGTCTATATTATTTGTTGTAATCCCGGCGACATTAATTCTTCCAGAATTGACGATATATATAGAGAATTCTTCTCTCAATCGAAGAACCTGTTCCTTTGTTAAACCGGAGAAGGAAAACATTCCTTTTTGTTTCTCAATAAAACTAAAATCTTGAGTAACACCTTTTTCTTTTAGTTTTTCAACAAATAATTTTCGCATACTTTTAATTCGAGAACACATTTCCTGAACTTCATTTTCCCATTCCTTGCGGAGTTCTTCGGAATTTAAGATGGTGTGGACGATATAAGCACCATGAGCAGGCGGATTGGAGTAATTGGTGCGAACGACTATTTTCATCTGGCTGAGAACCTTCTGGCAGGTTTCACTATTACCACAAACACCAATCAATGCACCACATCGTTCGTTGTATAAACCAAAATTTTTAGAAAAAGAACTGCAAATAAAGACTTCGGGAACTTTATCAACAATAATCCTTACTCCTTTTGCATCTTCTTCCAAACCATCTCCTAATCCTTGATAGGCGAAGTCAATCAGGGGAAGTATTCCTCTTGCTTTAATTACATTGGCAACGGTATCCCACTGTTCTTCACTTAAATCAATTCCTGTGGGGTTATGACAACATCCATGTAATAAAACAATATCCCCTTCGGGAATAGATTCCAATGTGGAAAGCATTTTGTTCCAATCAAGAGCGTGAGTTTCTGCCTTGTAGTAAGGATAAGTTGCCGTTTCAAATCCCGCTAATTGAAATATTTTCGCATGATTTTCCCAGGTTGGATTACTTATCCATATTTTTTTGATTCCAATATTCGTTTTGATTAAGTCTGCAAAAACTCGTAAAGCAGATGTTCCTCCTACGGTCTGAACCGTAGCTACTCTTTTATCCAATATACAGGGGTTATGTTTTCCCAATACAAGGTACTGGACTTGTTCGCAAAATTCGGGAGACCCAGAAATGGGAAGATAACTTTTTGTTTGTTCTTTTTCTAATAAAATTTTTTCGGCTTTTTTTACTGTGTTAAAAATAGGAGTTTTATTGGAGTTATCTTTGTAAACCCCCACACCTAAATTTATTTTTTCAGGATTACTATCTTTTAAAAATGCTTCGGTTAATCCCAGAATAGGGTCGGGAGGAGCCATTTCAAATCTTTCTAACATACTTTTCCCTTTCTTTTATTAATTTTATATTTACTATTTTTTACTATTTATTTCCTTCGACACTTTTGCGAGCTTTTTCATCTAATTCCAATTCATAGCGGTCTACTTCTGTTAAGTGCCTGTCCGTTACGATGATGATATGGAAACCGTATTTGGTTTCAATTATATCGCTTAATTGTCCAATAGGTGCAGACCAGACATAATTTTCGAAGGCAGGTTCAAAAGAATTTCGTCCATAATAACCCAAATCCCCTCCTCGTCTTGCACTTGCCGGGTCATTTGAGTATTCTTTTGCAAGTTTTTCAAAGGATTCACCCTGAGCAATACGCTGTTTTAGTTCTGTTATCAATTCTAAAGCCCTTTGACGGTCAGCTGGGTCATTAGGAGAAAATTTAATGAGAATATGTTTAGCACGGACATAGGAAGTTTTGGGTTTAATATGTCCTGCCATCCAAATAATAGCAACCATGATAACAAAAAGAAGAATAATCCCACCCCAAATATATTTGGTCCAATCTTTAGGCTCTTCTGGGGGAAGGTCATCTTTATAAATCATCTCATCCATACTTTATCCTGATTCCTTATCTTTTATATGCCTAGCTGCTTGAACATGTTTCCATAAAGTTGAGCGTAAAAACTTATTACGATAAACCCGATTATGACACCGACAGCCAATAAGATTAATATACTAAAGATTTTGCTTGCAACTTTAAGAGCCTGCTGTGCGTCCAATAAAAAGTATTCCGACACTTTTTGCAATGTTTCATCAAGTTTTCCCGATTGTTCTCCTATAGCTATCATTTCCTGACCTAATCGTCCTATCCAGGGAAGTGTTTTAAATGATTTTTCAAGATTACTTCCCTTTCGAATAAGGTGAACCACGGTGAATATATCTTTCTGATAATTAGAGGATGGTAAAAGTTCGGAGGATTGTAATAAGGCTTCTGTAATGGGAATGCCACTGGAATAAAGTAATGACAATGATTTAAAAAATCGGGCTAATGAGAATTTATGAATTATAAAGCTGAATGGATAAATATATCTGAATATCCCATATAAAATGGACTGAACACTTTTTAAGTTTTTCAAAAATATAAATGCAGTTGTCAGGACTATAAAAACGATAATTACTTTTACTTGAAACGAAATATAGGAAGAGAAATATATATTTAATGAAAAGGTCTTTTCTAATCCGATATGACGAACAATTCCTAATGCAAAACTACCTAAAAACCAGCCTAACACCAATTGAGTTATCGGGTATATTAAGGAAGCAATTGTGGAGCGTTTCATTTTCCACAAGTCTTCGTAATAGGAACTTAAATCTCTTAAAATAGAATCCAACCTACCGGATTTTTCGCCAGCAGACACAAGTTGCACAAACAAATCAGGAAATACTTCAGCCTTTTGTAATGCTTCACTGAGTGTTGCCCCATTAATGAGGTTATCTGCGCAATGATATAAAATCGTTTTTACTTTTCGGGATGGAAAGTTGTCGCCGACAATTTGCAATGCCTGAATAATAGGGATACCTCCTTCATAGGCAGATGCAAGTTGTCTACATAGAATTGACATTGTTTTATAATTTAATATAAACTTTCCAAAACTCATATAAACAAGTTCCCATAAAATTAAACCCTATTTTAACATAACAGGGATGCTTGTTACTTATTATAGGTAGTCAGGAATAAGATGTATATTTGAATAGTTGTAAGTATTTGTTTCGTTAATTGTATTAGTTTATCAAAAAATCCACATAACTGAGGTATTATGTTTATGAAAAAGAGAACTCAAAGTTGCCTTATTTTTATCATTCTTTTAACTTTTGTTGTTTTACTTTCCATTGATGGTTGGTCAGCAACAAAAAAGAAAAAAAAGGTTGAGGATGAAGTGCCTCAGCCTCGTTCCTCTCCATGGGTTTTACGGCACCGATATACTTTTTCATGGGAAGATATGGGAATTGATTTTGATGAGATGAATGGAGATTGGCACATCTTTAATACCGTTCCTGATAATTATTCGGAGATGACAGTGATTGAAGGTTATGGGCCTTCAATACAGTTAAAAACAGGTGAAGAAATTTCTGCGGAGTCTCTGGGCAATGCGTTTACAGATAGGGTAGCTGTGGATAGTGTATTTGGACCTGCAACGCATTTTACTGCAATATTCCCGGTAAAAAACAATATTTTAATCCAACAACGAGCCACCAGTTTTAAACAATGCAGTTTTGTCCTTTTTACTACGCTTATAACCAATAATGGAACGAGTCCTGTAACTATTTCAAAAATTAAGCCTTTTGTGTTCCCGCCCGTTGCAGGATTAATTACACGGGTTCCTAATGAAAAAGTGCGAAGACCTGTGGCGAATGTTAACGGGTATTGGACTTATGTTTCAGAAGAAGAATCCCAAATATTAGAACTCACTACGAATAAAGGGCAGAAAATCGTCTTTGCTGTTTGTCCTCAGGGAAAATCCCATTCCAGAATAGTTACAGAAGGGGAAGGTGATAACTGGACAGGTGCAGTAGAATGTGAATATTTGCCTTCCTTAACGATTGCACCCGGGGAAACACTGGAAAGCGACCCGGTGCTTATCTCTTTCAGTAATGATGCATATAAACTTCACACTACTTTTGTATGGGCGATTTCCTCCCTTTCTCCAACCTATTCTAAAATGGTAATCGAGAAGCCTATTCGAGGTTGGATTTCCGTTGACCCTGAAAAGGCAAGTCTGGGAAATTTATCAAAAATTGCTGGTTTTTCGAGTAATGTTGGTATAAATGCGGTGTGTATACCTAACGGATGGGAGCAACCATTGGGGTCCTTAAAGGGGAATGCGAAAAACTTATCAAAAGATATGAAATCGGTAATTGAACAATTAAAAAATCATGGTTCGTTAAAAGTGGGATTATCTTTAAATCCGTGGGCTGTTCCCGCTGGAACTGAGTTTGCAGTACCTGTATCCGAAGAATATGCCTTTGTAAAGTTTAATACCCCCAATGGGTTAGAAATTGCAAAGAAACGGTGGGAGAAAATTTTGTCGTGGAATCCCGATTTTATCGTTTGTGATATTTCTATACCGGAGGCAGTTTTAGAACAGATTAATGCAACTTATACAGGAGCAATATTTCAAGGGTTAAAAGAACTTTCTGACTATTTCAAAAATATTCCTGTATATCCAAAGTTTTCTGACACAGTTATTAATACCGAGCAAGAGTTATCTCAATTCTGTGCGATTAGCGGAACATTGGCAGGCTTTAATACAGGAATTGCTCCTGTAAAAGTAAACAATCAGTTAGTAAATACTCAAAACTTTCTTTCAAATACTTTCCTTCAATCATTCCCGGGACCTGTAGTATGGTTAGGAGATTTTAATAATTCAGATATTGCAAAAAAAATGCTTCAATTAACTCTTAAAACAAAGGTAATGTTTTCACCTTTTGATGCGAATAAAAAAGAGCCATCGGTCTGGTATTATCGGAGTTATGCTACCCAAGATAGTTTTAATAATTCACTTGTTTATGTTTCAAAAAATGCAGAACCTTTTTCTGCATCATTCCTAAAAAGTATAAATAACGAAGCAATCTTCTGGGATTATGCTAAGGAGAAGTTTATAGAAGACAGTGAAACTATTCAAAGTAATCCAGAAGAAAAGTTTATTGGTTTAATGGTTAAAACAGATACGCCATCAGTAGTGGGAGTAAAAACGGCAAGCCAATGTGGAATGGAATTTATCAGTTCTACCCGTTGGGCGAATGAAGAAAAGAAATTAGAGGTTTTATTTAAAGAGACCATGACATCCCCCGCTACTTTATATATCTATAAACCCGAGTCCTATAAAATAAATAAAGTTTTGATTGATGGTAAACCCCTTAAAAGTGTAAAACTATCCGATAATATAATTCTCATTTCTTTTAAAACCACACCTGAAAAAGTTGAATTGATTGTAGATTGATGTTTAAATGTCTTTTTGTTTGTAATAAAATATTACAAACAGAAAATTTTGACTAAATACAGAAAAGGGGTTTTGTGATATACACCCGTTGGCAAAGACAAGCAACAAACACAGTTCGATTATTTGAAATATTTAAAGTTTTTGCAAAGTATAGGTTCTTGCTATTTATCTGATAATTTCTATATTGTTTTCAAAAAGTTGTATAGGTGGTTTTATTTATGCGTGCCTTGATGAAGATAAAAACAAACGCAAAGATAAATCTTTATCTGGATGTTATTGATAAATATCCCGATGGCTTTCATAAAATCGAATCAATTTTCCAAACAGTAACTTTATCGGATAACCTTACTTTTTATGAAATACAAAAAGGCATTTGCATTACCTCAAACGATGTGTCCTTGCCTATGGATGAAAAAAATATTGTTTATAAAACAATAAAAAAAATAAAAGATATCGCAAAAATAGACAAAGGAATTCATGTCTATATTAATAAAAATATTCCTATATGTGCAGGATTAGGTGGAGGGTCTGCTAATTCCGCAGGTACTTTGTATGCGATAAATAAATTATGGGATTTAGGGTTAAGGGAGGATAAATTGATAGATATAGCCAAAGGATTGGGTTCTGATGTCCCTTATTTTCTTATAGGAGGAACACAGGCAGTTACCGGAAAAGGGGAGAAATTATCCGCATTAATTCCAATTTCTGATATATGGGTCGTCTTAATTCATCCTCCGTTATCCCTTTCTACTGCAAAAGTTTATCAACATCCTGCATTAAAAATTCGACCTTCTCATAGAAGTGCAAATAAATATAGTTTAAGGTTTAAGAAAGTAATATATGAATTGCAAAAAAGTAATTGGGGAAAAGTCATATATAATCGTTTAGAATTACCTGCTTTTTGTATTTATCCTGAATTATATGAATTAAAATTAAAAATAAAAAAAATGGGTTTTCCATATGTCGGAATGACAGGTAGTGGGTCAACTTTTTTTGTTATTGTAGAGTCTAAAAAACAAGGTAAAGAGTTAATTCAGAAACTAAATTGGAAGACACATCTTGTAAAAACAACCTCAATGGCTATAAAGGAATTATAAATTTATTGAACAAATTAACCTATTTAAAGGATATAATTAGAAACAAATATAGAAAGAATCATATGAATAAAGAAAGAAAAATATATAAGAATGTTTTTTTTGTATTTTTGATGCTTATCTCATTGTGGGTATTTTTTCAGCAAGAGTTGTTTGCTGATAAAATTGCAGTAAATAATGAAGGGACAACAGAAGGAATAATGGAAGGAGAGGGCGCAACAGAAGGGGAAGGAATTTTAGAAGGTAGTATAGAAGGGATAACAGAAGGAGAAGGCACAGTAGAAGGGGAAGGGATTTTAGAGGGAATACCCGAAGGTATAATAGAAGGAGCAC
>DAOSUS010000030.1:16159-36540 GCA_035378955.1 Candidatus Hydrogenedens sp.
AACCACCAGAAGGGGAAGGGATTTTAGAGGGAATACCCGAAGGTATAATAGAAGGAACAACAGAGGGGGAAGGTATTTGGGAAGGTAGTACCGAAGGAGAAGGGATAACCGAAGGCGAAGGTTTTGTAGAAGGGGAAGGGATTTTAGAGGGAATACCCGAAGGTATAATAGAAGGAGCACCGGAAGGGGAAGGTTCTTCAGAAGGTTTATTTGACCCCTGCAATATAGAGCCGTGTATATTGGAATGTGATGATGTTTTAGGGGAGAGCCATTTTGAGGAGGATTTGCGTTGGTTATATGAATTTGTAGGAAAAGACCCGGACACAGCGGATTTGGACACGAATGGGGTAATAGATGTAGTTCAAGCATGGCTATTGGATGAGGTTTTACGGGAGAATACCCAGGAGATACATTGTTGTGTAAAACAGGTGTATCGGCATAATGTAGAGAGCACAAGATTATATGCAGATGAAATACAGACGATTCAGCCTCTGGTGTTTATGCTTATTGATAGAGCCAAATTTGAAGGTGTTGTGTCAGGATTAACAACGGTAGGTGAGAAGACGACAATTGATATGCTATTAGGAATGATAGATGAGTTACCTTTAGAAGTGCCGATGCCGAATATGGAGCAATTCGACCTGAGTATGGGAATGTATTTAAGTAAGATAGGAGATGCTGACAGAGATGGGGTATGTAATTATGGGGAATATCGTTGGAATTTATTGAATGGATATGGTATAGAGGGGTATAAAAAAAGTGTATTAAATAATAAAAATGTAGGTAATGGTGGTGGATGTGTATGGTGTGGAGAAGGAGAACCACCAGAAGGGGAAGGGATTTTAGAGGGAATACCCGAAGGTATAATAGAAGGCGCAACAGAAGGGGAAACTCCATTATACAGTTCTTTAACGGTTATATTAACACCGGATGAAGCAGTTTTAAATGGTGCTCAATGGCAAATGGAAGGTGATGTTAATCTGTATAATAGTGGTGATAAAGTGGAAAATCTTTATGCAGGTACTTATAAAGTATTTTTCACTCAACCCATAGGCTGGTCAACTTCTGAATATATTCAAGTAGAAATTGCTGAGAAAGAGGATAAGGTTATAGAAGTCAGTTATTGGAAGTCGGGAGGAATTGTGGTTCATATTTTTCCAGATGAAGTAGTGAAACTAAATGCAAAATGGAAAATACAAGGGCGGGAAGAGTGGATGGATTCCGGGAAAATAGTAATATCTCCTATAGGTTTTTTTGACATTTCATTTTCTAATATAGAAGGTTATATAGCACCACCACAAAAACGCGTTTATATTCCTCATGCTTCTTATATAAGTCTGGATGTCAGTTATCAGAAAGTAAAGCCATTGGATAAAAATGCAAAAAGGAACCTTGCTTTACAAATATTTTCATCATATAGTTATTGCGATACAGATGGGGATGGAGTGCTTATTTTTTCAGAAATTATACAAAAATATCCTCAGGTAACACAGGAATTTTTTATGGAGATTGACACTGATGAGAATCAGGCAATATCTATGGAGGAACTTGAGAATTATATTAAGGGGTTAAATACAACCACCTGTGGAAATATTTTCGGAACTTGTAAAAAAAGTTTCTTCCCGTAAAAAATCTTGCAAAAAATACCCGAAACATGTTATTTTTATATATATTATAGTTTAAAAGGATTTTTACATAATAATATGCGGGGCTAAAACCTGTCAAAATAAAACAATAGGAATATGTTTGAATGAAAAGTAAAGTAACTTTTTTGAGGCTGGCTGTTATTGTCCTTTCTTTTTGCTTTTTAATTGGGGTTAATAGCACCTCCTATGCACAGGATTTAATTGTAAAGGGAGATTATCATACCGCAGATAGAAATCATGATTATAAAATTGATTTAAGCGAGCTTCTGCGTATTATCCAGTTTTTTAATGCTCGTGCTTATCATTGTGACCCGGAAGGAGAAGATGGATATGCACCGGGAACAGGTGACCAGTCCTGCGAACCTCATGATAGCGATTATGAATCGAATACTCCCTGGCGAATATCGTTGAATGAACTTCTTCGTTTGGTACAGTTTTATAATGTATGTGGGTATGAAGTAGACCCCTCCAAAGAAGATGGCTTTCGACCTGTTTTATGTCCTGTAATTATCGAAGGAGAGCCCGAAGGAACTCCTGAAGGTTTAGAAGGGGAAGGTTCTTCGGAAGGAGTTTTAGAAGGGGAAGGAGAAACTTATAATTATGCTCGGATTGTTGTTGATAGGAGGGATACAGTACCTAATACAGAGATAAATATCCCGCTTACTCTTG
The DNA here is from genome assembly GCA_035378955.1 of Candidatus Hydrogenedens sp. Taxonomy (NCBI): domain Bacteria; kingdom Pseudomonadati; phylum Candidatus Hydrogenedentota; class Candidatus Hydrogenedentia; order Candidatus Hydrogenedentales; family Candidatus Hydrogenedentaceae; genus Candidatus Hydrogenedens; species Candidatus Hydrogenedens sp. The sequence goes on from DAOSUS010000030.1 coordinate 18,475, forward strand.
AGACTAAAAATGTTGGATTAGGATATGTGCAGTTTGACCTCATTTTTAATTCCAATCGAATACAATATTTGGATTTTATGATAGGTCCGGCTATTCAGAGTACGGGTCGGGATTTATCCGTAGGGCAGATTATTCCGGGTAAAATAAGGTTGACAACTACAGGAACATCCTCTTCGGGAATGACATCTGGTATATATGCTATTTTGAGGTTTAAAGTTTCTGAGAATGCAGAGTTTAATGATGTATATTCTATTTATGCAGAGAGCATAATGGCTACCAGTTATCCTGATGGCTTAATTTACCCGCTTTCTGTACTGGCAGGGTATATCCGTATTTATAGTTCTTTCCCATATCCTCCGACAGCCGATTTTTCAGCTACTCCCGTAAAAAATATAATAAATAGTGAAATTGAATTCCGTGATGAAAGTAAGATGGGAAATGGAACCGAACCTACCTGGCAGTGGAATTTTGGGGATGGAAATTTTAGTTTTTTGAGAAATCCTACTCATATATATCAATCTCCAGGTATATATACGATAACATTAACTGTTACGACCAGTGCTGGGCAGAGTATAAAACAAAAGACGAATTATATTGAAATAATTCAAGGTTCACGAATATATGTAAAAAAACCGCAAACAAAAAACACAAAAGAAGAAATTGAGCCAGATGGATTATCATGGGAAACCGCTTTCCCTACTTTGCAGGAAGGAATTGATAAAGCGTTCGAATTAGGTGGAGGAGAAGTATGGGTTGCTGCGGGGGATTATAATGAGGTTCGTTCCAATCCTTATGGTGCATTAATACTTCGAGAATTGGTGAATGTCTATGGTGGTTTTCAAGGCATAGAAACAGAATTGAATCAGAGAAATTATCAAACGAATATTACTATTATTAATGGTAGTGTGGCAAGAGATGGACAACCAGCCTGGCATGTGGTTAAAGGTGAAAATTATAGTGAATTGAATGGGTTTATAGTAAAGGGGGGAGATGCCCGTTATGATTCTGTTTACAGCGATGCTCAAGACGGAGGCGGTTTATATATTCCCGCAAAGAAAATGGTTATCAAAAACTGTTCCTTTTTCCAGAACAAATCGGTGGGAGTAGGTGCTGCTGTATGTTGTATTAGCGGAAAATTATCTATATACAATTGCAATTTTATTGAGAATGTAATAGAAAATATTTCATCTGCTTCCAGTTATAATTATGGTTCTGCTATCTATGTTACAGATAGTGTTGTTAATATTCAGAATTCCCGTTTTGAATCCAACCGTATTTCTACGCAGGGAATCTGGCAAACTTCTACCCAGAATATAACCGCTGTTTCCGCAGGTGGGGGAATATTTGCTTATAACTCTTCATTATCAATAGATAAATGTTTATTCTATTCAAACACATGTTCTGCAGAAGGGATAGGTCATGGCACTGTCGGAGGTGGCGTATATGGTGCTTTTGCAAAGGCATTAGGTGGATCTATCTACCTATGGTATAGTGATATGAATTTGAAAAATTCAGATTTTAGAAATAATAGTGTTTCTACAAATGACCATAATGGTTTTTCTCGTGCAAGTGGAGGGATGATTTATTTAACAAGAAGTTCTGCGAAAATTGTAAATACAATCGGATTTAGAAATAAGGCTTATGATTTTAGTACCTCTATTGAAAGAACGGGGGGCATACATATAGACCTTTGTGAAAATGTTGTATTGTCAAACTGCACTTTATATGACAATCAAGCAGATTTAACTACGACAAATCATGGAGGAGCTATATTTAACTATTACAGTAATGTAGCACTTGCTAATACTATTATCTGGCAAAATTCTGGGCAGGGAACATATTCTCTCGGGAATGATGCGGTATTTATGTATTGTGATACACAGCAGGTAAAAAATGGAACAGGAAATATAAGTTCAGATCCATTATTTATTTTCCCGAGTGCAGGTAATTTCAGATTGAATAGTGGTTCTCCCTGTATAGACAGAGGAATGGACACAAGCCCTGATGAATGGGGAAATGTGTTAACAGATATCGATGGAAATATGCGTGGGCGGGATGCAATTCCAGGTGTTACCGGGGATGGTTCGGAATATGATATGGGTGCCTATGAATATTAGTCTAATATTGAAAAAGAATAATTGAATAATAGCAATTCAATCTTTTTCAGGAAACCTCTCACGAATTTGTAATACTTCTTCAATATTAGAGAAGAATACATCTACTAAATCAGGGTCGAATTGTTTACCTCGTTGTTCTCCAAAATACTCTTTGATTTCATCTAAAGTCCATGCCCTTTTATATACTCGCTCTACTCCTAAAGCGTCGAACACATCGGCTATACCTACGATTCTTCCAAAAATATGTATATCTTTCCCTTTTTTGCCATTGGGGTAGCCATTTCCATCAAAGCGTTCGTGATGTTCTAATGCAATTATAGCCGCAGATTGTAATACGACCCCTTTCGTTTTGCTTAACATGTCGTAACCAATGGTAGTATGTGTTTTTATTACATCAAACTCTGAAGGCGTTAAGGGTCCAGGTTTATTTAATATTGCGTCAGGTATTCCTACTTTTCCAACATCGTGAAGAGGTGATGCTAATCTAAGAATTTCTGCCTCTTTATTGGATAGACCCAATTTTAATGCTAATAATTTAGAATATTCTGCCACCCTTTTTACATGGCTTCCTGTTTCCCGAGAACGAGTTTCTACAATTTCACCTAATGTGAATACAATTTCTCTTTGTGCGGATTCTATTTCGTGAATTAATCGGGCATTTTCTATGGCTGAGGCACCATGGTTGGCTATAATTTTCAATACTTTTAAGTCTGTTTCTGAAAAAACTTCACCATCAGATTTATCTGTGACATTAAGAACCGCAATTACATCCTGCTCATTAATTGCTAAAGGATGGGACTCCATAAATTCTGATTTTTTCCGCTGTAGAGGAACAGAAATAAAGGATTTATTTTTTAATCCAATTAAAAAATTTTGCAAATTCGGATTTTGAGTAATGTCTTCAATTAGTAACGGTTCTAAGTTCTTAACAACCATTCCTGAAATGGTTTTAAAGTCCACAGGAATGGTTTTCCCATTCATTTCTGAAGGTAGACCGGTGCTGGCAACAACTTTAAGATATTTTCCATCCTCAACAACTTCAAGTATAGAACCTCGTTTTGCCTGAGTATGTTCCAGTGCTGCATTTAATATAAACCTAAAAAGTTGTTCCTCATCTCTTATAGCAGATATATTTTCACTAATCTTGAATAGTTCTGTAATTTCTTTCAGACGGGCATTTTCCTGAATAAGACGATTGCGTTCCAGGGCATTGTTTACCACCGTCTTAATTTCAGAGATGTTAAAGGGTTTTAATACATAATCGTAAGCCCCTTCTTTTACTGCGGCTCTTGCTGTTTCTATGGTTGCGTATCCCGTCATGATAATAGGGACAATACCTGGATTAAGTTCCCTTGCTTTGTGTATCAGCATAATACCATCCATTTTAGGCATTATAATATCTGTAAATAGGACGGCAATTTCACTATCATCACGAATGATTTTTAAGGCAGTTTCTCCGTCTGATGCTAATTCTACAAAAAAACCCTCATCTGTCAAAAGGTCAAAAAGTAATTCACGAATAATTAATTCGTCATCAACTATTAGAATTTTTTCTTTTTTAGTTGGCATATTTATTTATTCCTGCTAATATACGGAGTTTTTTCATTGAAAAAACAATAAATATAATAAATTTATTCTGATTGATATTATATATATAATGATAGTTAAAATGAAATTTATGGTAAGTAAATATTATTAAATTTTTATGAGGAGAATAATATGAACATTCACGATTATTTTATGAAAATAACAGTAACCATTTTTCTATCGTTTTTGTTGATTTTTATTTTAAGTTTTAATTCGTATTCATTAACTGCGGGTGTTGCAAAAGGTGTAATAACACCCGATATATCCAGAGAGCCGATTGGTGTATTTGGTAATAAAATGGATAAGGTAGGAAGAGATATTTACGCTCGTGTTCTTGTTCTCAATGATGGTTCCCAACGGGTAGTAGTAGTAACCTATGACTTGAACTGTCTTGATGTTGCTACACCAATTCTTCGGGAACGATTGAAAAAAGAATTAAGTATACCGGTAGAAAATTTTATTCCCCTTGCAACCCATAATCATTGTGCCCCAATACAAATTGTGCCGGAGAATTTTGAATATGGTAGATGGTTGGCAGAAAAAATTTATCAATTAATACAAGAAGCCATTGACCATGAAATAGGACAGGTTTCATTAGAATTTGGGTTTGGATATGTTTATCATTTGTTCAGTTTGGGAAATGCTCCTGTGGATTATGAAGTTCAAGTATTAAAGGTGGTGAAAGATGATGGAAATCCTGTTGCAATTCTATTTAATCACCCAACACATCCTTTACATATAAAAGGACAGAATAATGTAATTGATACAGGACATTTTGGTTATGCTATAAAATATGTGGAAGAAGCGTTTCCAGATACAATGGTGTTATTTGCGGATGCCTGTGGCGGAAATCAATTTACTAAAAATATGATGCATGCCCCTATGTCCGTTGTTCAGAGATATGGTAAAGAACTGGCTAATGAAGTGATTCGGATTGCAAAGAATAAACAAAAAAGTATAGATGGGAATATTATTAGTTCATTTCAAGTTATTCCTTTATCATTAAATAAACCAATACCTTTTGAAGATGTTCAACGACTTTCCTTTTTTTATCCAACGGATATTGGTTATATCCATTATCCTGCCCCGGAGCGTGATACGAATTGGGTTCGTTCCTTATTTAAACACTATAAAGAGAAAATACCTTTTCCCCAGAAAACTTCAGATATGATTTGCACGGATGATGAATTTTTAATCGAAAATAATCCTGATGGTAGAGAGTTTTCATGTAGATTTGAAGAGTCTATAGTTGTTAAAATAGGCGAACTAATTTTTGTCGCTTTGCAGGGTGAAGTATGTGCTCCCATAGGTATGCGTATTAAAGATGCTTTTCGTTATGAACATCCGATAATGTTATTTGGATATATGGGTGAACATAATTTATATATACCTACTCGAGAGATAGTGCGTCTGGATATATATCAAGCACGAGTAATTCAGGAACAATATGCTTCACCTGTAAAATGGTCACCTACGGTAGAAGATGAAATGGTCAGTGCTGTTCAAAGTCAGATTAAAGATATTTTGCGGAAAAAGTAATGGTTGGAGTAGATTTGTATGATAAAAGCAGTAAGTTTTGATTTTTGGGGAACATTATTTCGAGATGCGTTTAGTAAAGAAAGGCAAGAGTATCGAGCCAAAGCCATAGTGAATACTTTTAAGCAAGGGGTATCGTTAGATAATGCTTTGGAAGCGATGTCTATGGTGGTAAAAGAATTTGCACGATGCCATATTGAGGAGCAACGAACATTAACGCCGGAGGATGCAGTGGATATGGTGTCGTTGCAATTGGGTATAGAACTTAATAAACATGAATATGAATTTTTGGCAGAAGAATTTGCTACTGCAATATTAGTATTTCAACCAGAACCTATAGAAAATGCCTTAGAGGCGGTTCGGTATACCTCGCAGTTTGTTCCTGTGGGTCTTATCTCGGATACGGGTATATCACCAGGAAAATCATTACTTAAATTACTTGAAATACATGGCTTTACTCAATATATTTCCTCATATCGTTTTTCCGATATAGAAGGTGTTGCTAAACCCCAATCCATCATGTTTGAAAAAACGGCGTATGAGTTAGGCGTGAAAACAGAGGAAATGTTACATTTAGGAGACCTGGAACCCACAGATATTGTTGGGATAAAAAGTGTAGGTGGTTATGCAGGTCTTTTTGCCGGGATAAATCTTAAATATATGACTTCTACGACGGCAGATTTTCTATTTACAAATTGGTTTGAATATATTGAAAATCTACCACAAATTTTAGATAATCATTTTGATAATAAAAAATCCAATGACTAAATAAAGAACTACTTGGTTATTCAAATTTTAGTTTAAAGTTTCTCCCAGAAACGATTGTATCATCAACTACAAGGGGACCATTTTCTGGAAGTATAAAAGGCATTTTAATGACATTTGAGATGTCTTTTTCTATATCTACTCCTGGCATAATCCAGCGTAATTCCATACCTTTTTCTGTTAAGACGAATGCACCGATATGGGTTATATAAAACACCTCTTTACCTGCTTTGAGGGCTTCTTGTCCGTTGAATGTGATTTCACTTACTTTTTCAATAAACTTAGGTTGTCCCGCTTTTAATACTTTTACTTTTCCATCTTCTACTTTTATTTCTGATTGATTTCCCCATGCAACACAGAAGAATACCTTTTTAGCAGATGTAGTCAGGTCAATAAACCCACCGGGACCTACATAATTAATTGCACCTTCTCCCCGTTTAGAAACATTTACATTCCCATAAGCATCTACTTCCAGAGCACCTAAAATGACACTATCTAATCTTTTATACATTCGCTGGAATACAGTAGCAGAAGAAACAATTTCAGTAGGATTAATTGCCGCACCAAAGAATATCCCGGGTGCGGGCAGACCACCCATAACTCCGCTTTCTGTCATCAGGGTTATATCATTTAAAGCACCACTCTCATAAAGGAGGCGGGAAGCCTCTTCGGGAAGTCCAACACCAATATCTACATAGTCACCTTTTTTGGAATTTTGAACAAATATTTTTGCGGCAAGTCGGGCTAATACTTCGTCCGCAGTAGTTCTACGAGGGGTAACTCCCAATACTTTATTTACAAAGCGAACCCTTGCAATACCTTCATCTATCGGTGTTTTGCTATTTAATGTCAGAAAGTCCCAGTAATGAATATGTTTTACTCCCCCTGTTTGTTCGGTTCCTTTCCAAACTACAATGGCATCAATATCTGAAGCAGGCAGGAATATTTCATCGTGTCTCTTATCCACAATTTGAGCCACATTCGCAATAACAATTCCTCCATGCTTTTTTACTGCTTTAGTTATTTCATAACTTTCACCAATCATTACAGCATTCTTTTGATAGATATTTCCCTCTTTATCTGCAGAGGGAGCATTAAAGATGGCAACATCTGGCCAGGGACATTCATATTTGAAATATTCATTATCTATTATCGAAACATATTGTGGTTTATTCCCGTTAAGTAAAGGAGTCCCTCTACCTGTTCGTGGGTCTATGAAAGTTCCTGTACCCGTTTTGTTGATAACATAGTTTTTGCCTTCTTCTCCCATGGCTTTTAATATCAATGTAAGGGTTCCTTGAGGAATAATCTGGATTTCACAACGACCCTGGTCAGCTAATCTCAAAATGGATTTATATGTTTCCGTATGACCTGTAAAAATACGCGTGCAAAGTCCGGGTAGACCTAATTCTTCTAATGTTCCAGAAATTTTACCTCTTCCACCCTGTCCGCCTACACTAACGATAGTTAAATTGCAAGGATGCCCTGTTTCTTGAAACATTTCTTTTATTGTCCACCACATATAAGAGGCTCTCATATTTCCTGCAAGCCCTGAAGTAGCAATAACGGAGCCGTCTTTAATCATACGGACTGCTTCGCGGGCACCCATAAATTTTGGGTTTCCAGGGACACGAACTGCCTTTTTTGTGTTTCTCCAATCCCAGGTGGCTCTCCATTTAGCAATGTGATAAAGTAATTGAATCTTTGTTAATGTATTCATGACCGCTAAACCTTAATTTTTTTGTATAAATTAATATTAATTTTGATTTATGATTTTATAATTTCGTGTGAAAATTATATAAAATTAATAAGTTAAATTTCATAAATTAATAATTTTTATAGTATTTTAGAAAAATTTCAAAGGTAATAAAACAAAAACTTGAATTCAGTTATTTAGACAAAGAAATAAAAATTAGGTTTTAAAAAGTGTTGATGAATGAATATAAAATTGTTGTATAATCATAAAAAAATTGGGTGAGAAAAGTGGTTATAACGAAAAAACAAGAAAGTATTATTAATAAATATTTAACGGAGGTAAATACATCTTTAAATTCTTCTACAGATATTGAAAATAGACAAAAAATACTTCTTGACTTAAGAACTAAGATTATATCTACACTCAAAAAAACGGGTAAGAACTATATTCATGATGAGGAACTGTGCGAAATTTTATATGAAGAATTCGGCGAGCCTGTAATACAAGCTGAAAAATTACTCCATCCAAGAGAGCCCGCTCTAAAACTTACTTTAGATTATGAAAACAGGATATGGTTAGGTGTTTGTGCAGGATTATCTGCAAGGCTTCAAGTTCCTGTATTATTAATAAGATTGTTATTTTCCATTTTGGGCTTATGTCTTGGTTTTGGATTTATTGTATATTTGTCTATTTATTTTTATCTTTATTTTTCCTCAGGTGCTTATAGCGGTAAAAAAATCCATTGGGGTTTTCTTATTTATCAGTTAATTTTAACCTTGTTTTTATTGGGGCTTGTTTATGGTATAGCCTTTTTTTTACTTAAAGGTATCGAATTATTACATCGTGGGTGGGTATCGTATTATTATAAGAGTAGTTTAGCCAATGTTGATGATGTATATTCATTTATATTCATGTCGTTTTTATTCTATGTGTGGACAGGAATTTTGTCTGCTATTATGGGTGGTTTGCCATTAAGAAATGACTGGGATAAGACATTCCGTAATATTCGGGATGCCCAAATTGCCCTTTTGGTTATTTTTGAATCTGCTGGGATAGCATGGGTTGTTTATCATCTTATTATAGAATCCATAGCCGCTTTTCGCAGCATAATGATATAAAGCCATTTCAGAATTGGCAAGTTTATTTAGGGTATAATCTTATCTCAAAGTTGTAGTACAAAGGAAATAAGATAGGAGTTGAAAAGTGATAACTATTCCACAGGAAGGGAAATCTAAAGAAGAAGTGTTGAAGGAATTAGAATTAGCCCGTCAAAATGATGCTCGTTGGGAGGATGGGCGTATATTTAGTCTTGTATTCCATTTTTCAGAAGAGCATTCCGAATTGGTTAAAGATGCATACAATATGTATATTCATGAAAACGGATTAAATCCAATGGCTTTTCAGAGTTTGAGGAAGTTTGAGTCAGAAGTTGTTCAAATGACCGCTTCTTTACTTAATGGAGATAACAATACAGTAGGGTGCATGACCTCAGGGGGAACAGAAAGTATTTTATTAGCCATGAAGACATATAGAGATAAGGCACGAAAAGAACGCGGTGATAAATATTTTGTACCTGAAATTATCATTCCCGATTCTGCTCATGTTGCTTTTCTCAAAGCAGGCGAATATTTTGATATAAAAATGATACATGCACCTGTTAATAAAACAGGGAAAGTGGATGTAAATGCGGTTGAACGAAGAATAACTCCCAATACAGTTGCTCTGGTTGGTTCTGCTCCCAATTATCCGTATGGAACGATTGACCCCATATCTGAATTAAGTGATTTAGCCTTAGAGTATCATTTAAATCTACATGTAGATGCATGTGTTGGTGGCTTTATTCTTCCGTGGTTAGAGAAAATAGGAGAGGATATTACTCCTTTTGATTTCCGTGTTCCAGGGGTAACATCTATTTCCGCAGATTTACATAAATATGGCTATTCAGCAAAAGGTGCTTCGGTGATTTTGTATCGTTCCATGGATATAATGAGACACCAATTGTTTGTTTCGGTGAATTTTCCTGGAGGTATTGTGATGACACCCGGTTTAACAGGTACGCGTCCTGGTGGTGCCATTGCTTCTGCATGGGCAACTCTTATGAGTTTGGGACAAAAGAAATACATTGAAAATGCAAGGAATTTGTCGGAAATTGTTAAGAAGTTTAAAGAGGGAATTCAGGCAATTCCGGAACTGGAAATTGTAGGCGAACCGCAAGGACCATTATTCGCCTATTGTAGTAAAACCCCAAAGGTAAATATTTACGCTGTAGCAGATATTTTAGAATCGAAAGGATGGCATATTGACCGCCAGCAAAAACCTGCAAGTATTCATTTTATGATTAATCCGTTACACGGTAAAATTGTAGATGAATATTTGAACGATTTAAGAGATGCGGTAGAAAAAGTGAAAGAAAACCCTGATTTAGCAAAGCAAGCAACAGCACCGATTTATGGAATGCTGGCTAATGTGCCTTTACGCGGAATGGTAGAGTCGGAAGTTCGAAAAATTGTAGAAAATATATATAAAGGCACATCATCAGAAATAAATCTTGAGGAACAAAATACCCCTGATAATGTATTAACAATAGTAAGGAAATTATTTTCTTATTTATCTAACAAGTAAAAAATGATGCGGCAAAAGAAGAATAACTTAAAAAGGATGGTATTACTTTTTATTTGTATTTGTCTGTATGCCTATTCTTCATACGGGCAGGATAGACTTCTGGATGGTGTTAAGACGGGATTTGATACGGTTATAAAAGGTATTCATCAGATAGGTTCCTATGCAGATGAGGTTTTAAGGTCGAACCTTTTTGGAAATCAACAATCGCTTCCCTATACGATTACAAAGAAATATGAAAATCAGGTTTCGGTATCTCAAAATGTAAATATGCTAATAAAAAATGAGTTTGGGTTTGTTGATATTAAATCATGGAATGAGCCTTTGGTCGTTGTAGAAACGACACTAACCTTAGGTGGGCAAAGTCAGGATGTCCTTGAAAAAACAGCAAGTAATTTTCAACCACGAATCAATAATCAGAATAATACATTGTTGATTGAAAATCAGTTTCCCGAAGAGAGTGTGTCTTTTATAAAAATTGATTATGCTATTACCCTACCTCATTCTGCAAATGTTTCTGTTGATAATTTTTTTGGAGATACGCGAATATCTAATGTAGATGGGTCTGTGACCATTAATGAACAATACGGCTCTGTAGAACTTGAAAATATTAGTGGACGGGTTTCTGTGAGGGCACAGGGAGAATTTCCACTAAAAGCAAAAAAAATTACAAATGGCGGTTTTTTCTATCTTTCGAGAACGAATGCGGAGATACAGGATTTGCAAGGAGAAATTAGCATTTACAATCTTCTGGGAGAACTAAAAATACAAAAGTTAGGAGATGGGAGGTTCGTTTTACATACGGATAGTGGCAAATCAAGTATTAAGTTTGAAGATACCTCACAGCTGGAAGTCAAGGGTAGTTTGTTAGGCAGTCAGTTAACTACAGATTTACCAATTCTACAAAAAAGCACGGGCTCATTGAATACTCTGGATTTAACCAATCCGGATGCAAAACAAAAAATTGAAATAACGGCGGTATTTTCGGAAGTATCTCTTTTTAAAAGCGACACATTACTTTCCAGTCCTCAGAGTGCTATATCCAACTATAAACCTTTTAGTGAAGTATTTTCATCAGAGGAAGGGATTAATCCCGATGATGTTTTAATAATTAATAATCAAAAAGGTGATGTTCGTATTCTCCCTGCAAATGACAATAAAATCCGAGTAAAAGCGACTCGTTTGGTTTGGGTATCTTCTGCGGATAAAGCGACATCGGCATTAGAGAAAGTGTCCGTAAATCTTCACCGAACAGAAAATAGAATATATATTATGACATCAGGGGATTTTGAGGCACTTCCGGAATATCTTTCAGATTGGAGGATAGATATTCAAGTATTTTGTCCTCCCAATGTAGATGTTTCTATTGAGTCAAAAGAAGAACAAACCGCATGTGAAAATATGGAGAGTTCTTTACGCATAAATCAAGGGTCAGGTGTTGTTTCTGTTCTGACATGCAAAGGTCCTTATTTCGTATCTAACCAAAAAGGGAATATACGAATAGAAGATATGAGTAATGATGGGGAGATAACAATTCGGGGTGGATTGGCAACATTAAAAAATATTAAGGCGCCTATTAATATAACGGCTATTCAGGCAAATGTAAATTTGGAAGATATTCAATCGAAGATTGTAGCACGATTGCAGGAAGGGGATATTCGTTTTTTGGCACTAAACGGGATATTAGGGGATGTAGATATTTCTACCGAAAAAGGGAATATTAGTATTCTTCTGTCTCCTGAAACGGATTGTAAATTGAAAGCCTTAACGCAAGAGGGAATCATTGATACAGCCCTTCCTTTAACAGGTGTTTTTTCGAGAATGAAGCAGGAAGCAGAAGCCCAGATTCGAGAAGGGAAATATACGGTTCTATTAAAAGCTGTTAAAGGTGATATTATTATTGATGGGAATATTGAGGAATCTCTAATTGTTAAAACACCAACAATCCCATCTGAAAATATCCAATCCAATCAATAATTCTTAAAAGGATATTTGGGCAAAAATACTGTATTTTATGAGTAAATCAGAATATATTGTTATACGCGGAGCACGGCAACATAATCTTGCTAATATCAATCTGGATTTACCAAGGAACAAACTCATCGTAATAACCGGATTAAGTGGTTCCGGAAAATCCAGCCTTGCTTTTGATACTCTTTATGCGGAAGGACAGAGGCGATATGTAGAAAGTCTTTCGGCGTATGCCCGTCAATTCCTGGAACAAATGGAGAAACCGGATGTAGACCATATTGAAGGGTTAAGTCCGGCTATTTCAATAGAACAAAAAACTGTTCATAGGAATCCGCGTTCCACTGTTGGCACTGTAACCGAAATATATGATTATTTGCGGTTGCTTTTTGCTCGTGTGGGAACTCCCCATTGCTACAAATGTGGCAAGGTAATTTCTGCTCAGACACCGCAACAAATTGTAGATAATATTATGGGTTTTCCGGAACAGACAAAAATCCAAATTTTAGCCCCTGTGGTTCGTCAAAGAAAAGGAAACTATACAAAATTATTTGAGGAGATTAAAAAATCTGGATTTGTTCGTGTTCGTGTGAACAAAACGATGTATCATGTAGATGATGAAATTAAATTAGAGCGGTATAAAAAACATGATATTGAAATTGTGGTAGATAGACTTGTTATAAAATCGGATATACAGAAACGATTAACGGATTCTATAGAAACTGCATTAAAATTGGGGAATGGGCTGGTTCGTATCTGGTATGAATCGCCGGGAAATCAACCTCAAGAAATACTACAAAGTGAAAAACTTTCCTGTATTGATTGCAATATCTCCGTTGAAGAGTTAGAGCCTCGAATGTTCTCTTTTAATAATCCTCACGGTGCATGTCCTGTATGTACTGGTTTGGGGACTGTGACTGAAATTGACCCGGAACTTGTTGTTCCTAATCCGGAACTGTCTATAGCAGAAGGTGCAGTTGAACCCTGGAGTCAGCGTCCCATTCTCGACTCTATGTATCGAAAGACTCTTCGTATTATCTGTGAACATTATGGGGAAAGTCCTTTAACCCCATGGAAGAACTTATCGGATAAATTCAAAGAGATTATTCTTTATGGTTCAGGAGAGGAATATATTCGATTTACCTATCACATGGCGAATAGCAGTTATGAGACCTATAAACCTTTTGAAGGAGTTATTCCAAATTTGGAACGACGGTATAAAGAGACTCAATCCAATCGTGCACGGGAAATGATAGAAAAATATATGGCTACCCATATATGTCGTTCCTGTCAGGGGACAAGGTTAAAGCCTGAATCGCGTGCTGTTCGAATAAATGGAAAGAATATTGTAGATGTGACGCGGATGTCTATAAAAGAAGCACGGTCTTTTTTTGAAAGTTTGCAGTTGTCTGAATTCCAGAAAAGGGTAGCAGAGAGAATATTAAAGGAAATCAACCTACGATTGTCATTTCTTATGGATGTTGGGTTAGACTATCTGACTTTAGACCGTAGTGCGGGAACATTATCGGGAGGTGAATCACAACGGATTCGTTTGGCAAGCCAAATTGGGTCGGGACTGGTTGGTGTTATTTATGTTTTAGATGAGCCCAGTATTGGACTACATCCTCGTGATACAAATCGTTTAATTGAAACATTGATAAAACTCAGGGATTTAGGAAATACCGTTATTGTAGTTGAACATGATGAGTCAACGATTCGTTCCGCAGACCATGTTATTGATTTAGGACCTGGTGCGGGTGTGCATGGTGGCAAAATTGTTGCCCAGGGACCACCATCAAAGATTGCAAAATGTGCTGATTCGTGGACGGGTAAATACCTCGCCGGGAAATTCCATGTTTTTTGCCCCAAAGAGCGAAGGAAGCCGTGTAATAAATGGCTTACTCTACGAGGTGCTTCATTAAATAATTTAAAAAATATAGATGTGTCTTTCCCTTTGGGATTATTTGTTTGTGTAACAGGAGTTTCGGGTTCTGGAAAATCCAGTTTAATCAATGAAACTTTATTTCCTGCGGTTCAGAATGCCATTCTTAAAAGAAAACCCGAAACCAAACTATTCTATTCACAAATAGAAGGGATACAGAACATTGATAAAGTAATAGATATAGACCAGTCGCCTATTGGGAGAACGCCTCGTTCAAATCCAGCAACTTATACAGGTTTGTTTACTCCTATTCGTGAATTATTTAGCAAGGTGCCGGAAGCAAAAGCGCGTGGATATAGTGCAGGTAGGTTTAGTTTTAATGTAAAAGGAGGGCGGTGTGAAGCATGTGAGGGGAATGGATATTTAACTATCGAGATGCAATTTCTACCGGATGTGTATATTCCCTGTGGTACCTGTCATGGTAAGAGGTATAATCGTGATACTTTACAAATCCAGTACAAAGGTAAAAATATAGCAGAGGTGCTAGACATGACTGTTGAGGACGCTATGGACTTCTTTAAAAATATTCCTCAAATATCGCGTCCTTTAGAAACCTTATTTGAAGTAGGTTTGGGATATATTAATTTAGGGCAACCTGCAACGACACTTTCAGGAGGGGAGGCACAACGGGTTAAGTTAGCCACAGAATTGTTAAAAAGGCATACTGGAAATACGCTTTATATTCTGGATGAGCCTACCACAGGGTTGCATGCAGTTGATGTAGACAAACTACTTCGAGTGTTACACCGACTTGTAGATTTGGGGAATACGGTTGTTGTAATAGAGCATAATCTTGAAGTTATTCGAACGGCTGATTGGATTATAGACCTGGGTCCAGAGGGAGGTGATAAGGGAGGATATATTGTTGCAGAAGGTCCACCGGAAGATATAATAAAGGTAAAGAAATCATATACAGGCGAGCATTTAAAGGCAAAATTGGATAATATTGTTTAGAAATTATGTTAATATAAATAAACAATAATTGGAAAGGTATGGTATGAATTCTTATGAACGGTATGTGAAAACAATTCGTAATGAGCCTGTTGATTTCCTGCCTCGTTTGCCTATAATCATGTCTTTTGCAACACATTATATTGGATGTAATTATCGTCAATTTGTTACAGATTATAATGTGCTTGTTAATGCCAATGAAGCATGTATTCGGGATTTTGGTTATGACCAGTGGAGTGCTATATCAGACCCTTTTCGTGAAACTTCAGGTTTTGGAGCGATATTAGAATATCCCGAAGATGCTGTTCCGCGTTGTCCCAATCCACCTTTGCATGATAATCAAGATTTTACGAGGCTTCCTGTTCCAGACCCTTACAATGCACCGCGGATGTATGACCGAATTTTGGCTGTTCGAGAAATGAGAAATCGTGCTAAAAACGAATACTCTGTTATGGGTTGGGTAGAAGGTCCTGCTGCAGAAGCAGCAGATCTAAGAGGGGTAACGGATTTTTTAATGGATTTATTGGTTCAACCTGACTATGTAAATGAATTAATGAGTTTTTGTGTAGATACGGCAATTAATTTTGCTTTGGCACAATTGAAAGAAGGAGCAGATACGATAGGGATTGGAGATGCTATTGCAAGTCAAGTTTCACCGGAGACTTATCGTGATTTAATATTCCCTCATGAATATCGGTTGATGAAAGCCATAAAAAAAGCAGGAGGATTTGTTCGATTGCATATTTGTGGAAATACAAGACATTTATTGCCGTATTGGAAAGATTTGCCCTGTGATGTATATGATTTGGATTGGTTCGTTCCTTTAAAAGAAGCACGGGAGATTCTTGGAGATAACGCCGTTCTGGTTACAAACCTGGACCCTGTGCGGGAAGTTATGGAGTCCACACCCGATGTTATTTATAAAAGACACCTGGAATTGTATAAAGAAGTAGGTCCTCCACTAATGATTGGCGCTGGTTGTGAAATTCCCGGGGATACTCCGTTTGAGAATTTCAGGGCCATATGTAAACCTGTGGAATATAGTGTAAGATAGTGATTAAAATTACACTTTTTTCGTCCAGATTTGTCGAGAAATCAGGTTAATAAACTCAGACCATTTATCCCCCTTTTTTAAGGTTTCTTGTTCTATTCTTGTTAGAGCATAGGTTTGTGCGTCCAAGTTATCTAAATAATGCAATATCATGGCTTCTACTGTTTTTGGGACGACAGGAGAGCCATTTTCCAATTCACCATGGTGAGACAGAATACAATGGAGCAAGTGGAGTCGTAAATTTTCAGGGAATCCCTCAATTTGCTGTATTTTTTCAGATATTAGAATAGCCCCGATTACAAGGTGTCCTAACAATTTCCCTTCATCTGTATAATCAATTAGCATGGGGTTATCGGTTAGTTCGTAAACTTTTCCGATGTCATGCAGAAAACAAGCAGTTATCAATAAGTCCTTATCTACATTGGGATATAACTCACAAACCACTGAGGCTATTTTTATCAATTCATAACAATGTCGAAGGAGTCCTCCACGAACTTCATGGTGCCATTTTTTCGCTGCGGGTATGTTTTGCATAGAATGGATTAATTTAGTATCGTTACGGATCGATTGTAATAATTTGTTTAGCCATGGGTTTTTTATTGAATCAAGCATTGCCCATAATTCTGTTAAATATTTTGTATGGGATTCTTCAGGTAACATTAAATCTTCCTTTGCATATTGTTCTTTGGCGAGTGGGATTATGTTTGTTGCATGTATTTGTAACTTGTCTTTATACAATTTAATAGTTCCTTTGACTACTACTACATCTCCTACCTCGATTCTTCTGGCTATCTCTTCGGGTTTTTCCCACAACACGCCACCCATTTCCCCTGTTTTATCGCGAACAACAAACCCTAAAAACTTATCTCCGGAAGGTTGTTCTCGCAAATTTTTTACCGTGAGAACAAAATAGTCGTTTACCTCATTTCCCTCATATAAATCAGAAATGTATTGGTTCTTCATGTATCTTCCTCTCTATTTAATATATCTTTTTTTTGTTTATCTTCATCAAGATTAAACAATAACAATTGTTGTGCCTGTTCTTTTGGCATTTGCTGCGATGCAGGTGCTTTTAAATATTTATCTTTTTCATTAATAAAAGTGCGTGAAGTAGATTGGGAAGATTGTATTTCTATATCCAAAAATTTCCCCGGTGGAGTTGTTGATATTTCCTGCGAAATTTCAGCAATTGTTTTGCTCTTATCTAAATATTCAAAATATCTCTCATTAAATTCTAATAATTGATGGAGGATATTTAAGTAGAGTAGCATAACTGCCTTTTCGGAGATAAAGTTTTGTCTATAACTTTCCAATGCCCAATTATAAACGGATTTTAACCGCTTTAATCGAATCAGAATTTCCTCGCTTGAAAGTCCTGCTTCCCATTGATATTTTAAAGATTTTACTTCTTCCCACCTTTTTTCTAATTCTTCTTCATGAGATTTGCTTTTTTGTTTTAACCACATATTAAGTAGTTGTTTTAATAATAGGATTGAAATGAATACAAAAATAAAAGAAAGACCAAGCGTTTTTAATTCTGTTCGGGTTAAAGGTTTGTTCTTATTAAAATATGTCAAAGCAACGGGATGAGTATCAAGAAAAGCAGGTGGAATAAAGGCACTACAAGTAGATTCATATTCAGAAGATGACAATATAAATTTTGAAGAAAACCATGCGTTCACTACTTCTCGAACAGTAGAGTTTGGAACCCTCTGTGAAATAGTTAAAATATTTTTGATGCAAATTAAATCCAGAGACTCGTAGAACGGGATATTCAATGTTTTTAAATGTAATCCGGGGATAGTTGTTAAAAATTCTTTGGATTGCTTAATGG
>DAOSUS010000031.1 GCA_035378955.1 Candidatus Hydrogenedens sp.
TGACGAGAACACTGGTCTTGCAATACTAAATAATTCGGGATTAAGAGAGTATGAAGTAATGGATGAACCTATACATCCCATTGCTATAACTCTTTTCCGTGCATTTACATTTAGAAATGCACCTATCTTTGGCAGGTGGGATGTCTATCCGGAGATGGAATTATCACAATGTTTAGGAAAGATGGAGTTTTCTTATGCTATTTATTCCCACAAGGGAACATGGGAAAATGGTGTTATTAGAGAAGCAGAAAAACTAAATGTAGATTTAGAACCTGTTCAAGCAGGTCCTACAAAAGGAGGCTCATTACCCCTATCTCATAGTTTTATCGAAATAGAGGGAAATAATTTGCAGATTAATGCTATAAAAATAGCAGAAGATAAAGAAAAAACATTGATTGTAAGATTTTTTAATCCTTTGGATAAAGAGGTCGTGAGTAATATAAAATTTGGTTTTTCTGTTAAAAGTATATGGATGACCAATTTAAATGAGGAACCTATTGAAAAAATCTCAGAAAATAAACAATCCATCGAAATTAAAGTTAAACCGAAAAAGATAATTACATTAGCAATTGAATTTGAATAGAAATATTATCCAACTTCTACTTTCTCAGAAAGATTTAAGCAGTTCAAGATTTCTTCTTCCTTAGGTTCTACAGTAACGGGCTGTTCAGCGACTGCGATAGCATTGTCCGGGTCTTTTAATCCATGTCCCGTTAGTATGCAAACAATTTGTAGTTTATCACCGGCAAAAGGCTTTTTATCATCAAAATAACCGTTTTCCGCAAGTTTAATAACACCCGCAATACTTGCAGCACTTGCCGGTTCTGCAAAGACCCCTTCTGTCCGTGCTAATAATTTGTAAGCATTACGAATTTGTTGGTCAGTAACCATTCCAATAACCCCACCTGACTCATCTCTTGCGTTTTCGGCACCTTTCCAACTTGCAGGATTTCCTATACGAATTGCCGTTGCGAATGTTTGAGGATTTTCAACAGGATGTCCCAAAACGATGGGAGCCGAACCCGATGCTTGAAATCCTAACATTTTGGGTAAATTTTTTGCTCTTCCCGCTTGATAATATTCCTTATATCCCTTCCAATAGGCTGTTATATTTCCTGCATTACCTACGGGCATACATTGGAAATCAGGAGCCAAACCGTTAAACGAATCAACTATTTCAAAGGCACCTGTTTTTTGTCCTTCAATACGATAAGGATTTACAGAATTTACAAGAGCAATGGGATGGTCATTACATATTTTGCGGACTAACCGTAAGGCATCATCAAAATTTCCTTTTATTTGTATAACTTTTGCTCCATGTATCATTGCTTGTGATAATTTACCCAAAGCAATTTTCCCCTCAGGAATAAGAACGGCACATTGAAGACCTGCCCGAGCCGAATACGCCGCTGCAGATGCGGATGTATTTCCTGTGGAGGCACACATAACTACTTTATACCCTTCTTCCTTTGCTTTTGTTACAGCTACCGTCATGCCTCTATCTTTAAAAGAACCTGTTGGATTCAAGCCCTCATACTTTAACCATATATTTATACGAGGATGTATTGCAGAACTTAGTGCAGGAGCCAGTATTAAAGGGGTACCTCCTTCATTTAAAGTTACAATAGGCGTATTAATTCCTACAGGTAAAAATTCACGATAGCGTTCAATTAAACCGATATTTTGCATATAATTACTCCATTCTATATTTATTGTAATACTCTTATTACATGTGTTGGTTCAACAATACAATCTAATGGGTCTATCTCTGCTACGGCACTTTGAAGGCTCGATTCTAATGATTCATGAGTCATAATAATTACATGAACAGGAAGGGCTTTATGGTATGATAAAGTTTCTTTTTGATGGCATGAAGAAATGCTTACTTGATGTTTTCCGAGAATGGTGCATATTTGTCCTAATACGCCCGGATAGTCCTTCGTTGTAAAACGGAGATAATATCGACTCCGAAGTAATCCCATATCTCGGATATTGAGATTGTGATAATAAATAAAAGGTGGCAGGGAAGGGGATTCTTTTCGGTAAGCAAGGTCTAATAAATTACTAATTACAGCCGTTGCTGTAGGAAATCTTCCCGCCCCCTTACCGTAATACAAAGTAGGTCCTGCAGAATCACTTTCGACATATACGGCATTAAATTCATTCCGAACCGATGCTAATAAATGGTTTTGAGGAACAAGAGTAGGATGAACCCGAGCCTCAATTTCACCATTCACTTTGCGAATAATAGCAAGCAGTTTAATAACATATCCCATTTCGTTAGCATAATCAACATCATTATGCGTAACTTTTGTAATTCCCTCTACATAAATTTTATCAAAGGGGACAGGAGTTCCAAAGCACAGACTTGCAAGAATTTGACATTTATGGGCGGTATCAAATCCCTTTATATCTAAATCAGGGGGTGTTTCCGCGTACCCATTTGCTTGTGCTTCTTTTAATACCGGTTCAAAATCCAACCCCTCGTATGTCATTCGACTAAGGATATAATTACATGTCCCATTGACAATTCCATAAATAGACTCTATATGGGTAGTAGATAAAACTTCTTTGAGTGTTTTAATAATTGGAATAACTCCTGCTACTGCCGCTTCATATTTCAACTCTTTTCCTGATTCCTGAGCTATTTTGCATAATTCATCACCATATTTTGCCAATAGCATTTTGTTGGCAGTTACCACATGTTTTCCTGATTTTAAGGCTTTTATAATAAAAGTTTTTGCAGGTTCTAAACCCCCTATCAGTTCGCAGACAACATCGATATCCGGATTGTTTATGAGTGTTTCAATATCGGAAGAAACAGTAACATTACTTAAATCAAAAGGCTTTAATAAATCGGGTTTTATTTCGACAATATGTTTTAATTCTAATTCGGCTCCTGTTTGATTTTTTATGTGTTCATAATGGTTCAAAAGAAGGTGAATAACACCTCCTCCTATGGTGCCTGCACCAATAACACCAATTTTTAATTTCATGAAACAACTCCTCATTCAAAAAAATTATTAATGGTAAAATTATTCTTCCTTAATATTTATTATACATATCGGATTGTCAGGACTAAAAAACTGTCCCTCCTCAATCAGAACCTTTTTCAATATTCCCGATACGGGTGCTGTAATTACATACACTGCTTTATCTGTGCATATTTCCACAAGTTCTACACCTTTTTCGACAGATTGACCTATTTTCAAAAGCCATTGGGATATTTGAACTTTTAAGTTTTGTTCATCAGGTTTTGCTTCTTCCGGAATGTAAACCATGTAATCCATAACTTATTCCTTTTATTCTTTGCACCAGAAATCAGCATGATATGAACTTCTAACTTCGGGACCGGCTATAACTTTTAGTGATAGGTTGTTGTTTGCCCACTCTTCATAAAACTTAAATTCATCGGGTGATATAAAATCAGATACAGGTAATTGTCGAATTGTGGGTTGTAAATATTGACCAATAGTAACTATGGAACAGCCAATACTATCGAGGTCTTTGAGTGTTTGTAAAATTTCATCTCTGGTTTCTGATAAACCAACCATAATACCTGATTTAATCTTTGTTTCTGGGGATATTTCTTTCGCTTTTTTGAGGACATCTAAAGAAACACGATAAGAACATTTCTTATCCCTTACCATAGGGCATAATCGTTCAACAGTTTCAAGATTATGGGAAAAAACATCGGGTTTTGCCTTCAGAATAGTTTTTAAAGAAGAGACATTTCCTTGAAAATCAGATACAAGAACTTCTACTTTTCTTTCAGGAAAAGTCTCTTTAAGTGATATAACAATATCAGAAATATGTTTAGCCCCTCCATCTAACAAGTCATCACGGGTTACCATTGTTAAGATAATATATTTCAGTCCCATGACCTTAACAGCCTTTATTATTTTATCTTTTTCAAAAGGGTCCGGGGGCAAAGGTTGTCCTTTTTTTACTGCACAAAAGGAACATCTCCGAGAACATATATCCCCCAGAAGCAAAAAAGTAGCTGTTTTACGAGACCAGCATTCAGGAAGATTGGGGCATAAAGCACTTTTGCAAACGGTGGCTATCCCTATTTCTTCTAACAGAGAATGGATATGTTTTGTTTCGTTTGTATCAGGAACTTTAAACCTTATCCAATCTGGAAATAATTTTTTTGTATATATTTTGCAATCCATAGGTATGTCCAAGAAATTGAATTGGAAAGAAATTATAACATGAATATGTAAAGATGATAAAATGTTTGATATTTGGTATAATTAATATCCATAATAAAAAAACATTCAAACTCGTCTAAAGGGATTTTATGATGAATAAGGACGAGGAAAAAAAAGAATCAAAAAGTTTGTTTGGAAAACTACGGTTTGGAAATTTAAATGAGGTCTGGTCTGCAAATCGCAAACCTCAAGAAGAGGTTGTAAAACCTCCAGAGAAAATAGAAGAGAAAAAAACTGTAGTTCAACAAGAACCTATTCGTCAGATAGATAAAGAGAACGAATCTGTAAACATTCCAAAACCCCAAAAAACAGGACTTAAAGTTATGGTTATCCCCGAAAATGTTTATATCGAAGGTTCAATTAGAGGTGAATGTGATTCGGAAATATATGGAAAAATTAACGGGAATATTCAGATAAAAGGCAATCTTACATTAGGAAAAACAGCGGAAGTTAAAGGAAGTATCAAAGCAATGTCTGCTTCCATTGATGGAATTGTCGAAGGAAAAATTGAGACTACCAATAATGTAGAAATTGGTCCTAATAGTAAAATTCAAGCCGAATTAATATCTGGACAAAAAATAGTCATTTCTGGACAGGTTAATGGAAGTGTTTGTGCAGAAGTCGGGGTAAAACTTCAACAGTCTGCTAAGTTAAATGGAGATATAATAGCGTTAAAATGGTTTAGCATTCAGGAAGGGGCTATATTTAATGGAAATTGTTCCATGAAACGAAAAGAACAGTCCAAGACCCCTCCGCTGACTGAACAACCTAAAAATATTCAGCAACCCAATCAACCTATTCAGGTCAATCAACAAAATCACCAAACAAAAAAGTGAAATAAGTAAATAGGGGTCTCTATTAACTTTTTCTATATTCCAATCGTATTTATATTAAAATTTAAAATATAGGAAAAAGAAAGGAGAGAAATATGCCGATATATATGTTCCATCCGGCTGATTTATTAATTATTCCCGCTGCAATATTTGCAATCTGGGCTCAACTAAAAGTAAAGAGTACCTACCAAAAATATGCTTCTATACCTACACAGCAAAGAATAACAGGTTTTGATATTGCACGATGGATACTTCAAAGAGAAAACATTAATAATGTTGATGTCGAAGTCACAGAAGGAGAATTAACAGACCATTATGACCCTATAAGTAAAAAAGTTCGTTTATCTGAACCCGTATATTATGGGGATAGTATCGCATCGGTAGGAATTGCTGCCCACGAATTGGGACATGTCATACAGCATACGAGAAGTTATGCTCCTATGCAGGTTCGACAATTTATCTATCCGGTAAGTTCATTGGGTTCAAATCTTGCTTTCCCGTTAATTATATTAGGTATTCTCCTGACCTATTCGGGTGTACATGCACAATGGCTTATCAATGTGGGCATTTACATGTTTTCTTTAGCGGTTCTCTTTACAATCATTACCTTACCTGTTGAGTTCAATGCGAGTAAGAGAGCCGTAAAAATATTGTCTGATGGGAGATTACTTACAGAAGAAGAGTTAGATGGTGTTCGTGCAGTATTAAGTGCAGCTGCATTAACTTATGTTGCTGCGGCCGCAAGTGCAGTATTGCAATTAATCCGACTATTAATTATTTTTAGAGGCCGTGAATGATATTCCTGCGAAAATGCAGAGAAAAAATAACAATTCTTCTTGCAATCCTAATTTTAACGATTATTTCTATTCCTGCAATAGGGGAAAATACTTCAGACTCTATCCGTATCCGTGCTGAAGGATATGCAGAAGGTCCCTCATATATGGTTCGCCAGATGGCGTTAGGAGAAGCACAAAAAAATGCTATAGAACAGTATCTCCGCTCAATGGTATCGGAAGAATATTTGAAATTTTTAAATCCTTTACTTAACAAATCATCTCTCTATATTAAGTCTTTTAAAATCTTAAATGAGAGCACGACAAACGATAAATCTGTTATTGAATTAGATGTAGAAATAAATGATGAACTGATAAATCAAGATGTTACAACTCTATTAATTCCCTATAAAACTGACCTGCCCAAAATATCGGTATTTATACTTGATTTATATACCCAGGATAAAAATCCACAATTTTCAGAGTGTGCAAATTCTTATGATGTTATAGAAAAGAAGCTAACTAACCTTAAATTTACAGTCCAAAAAACAAATGTGGAAACTAATTTCAGTAAAAATGACATAATTCAATTGATAGGAGAGGGTTTAGAAGGAAAAAAAAAGATTGCTATGAGTCAAGATTCGGATATTTTTGTTTTGGGGATAAATCAATATGAAATTATAGGGGATATTTCTAATAATCAAATGCAGAAAATCCGATGTAATACAACTATGGAGTTATTTCGAGTATCTGATGGAAAATTATTAGATGCTTTTACCGTGTTTGCTTCTGTGCAAGGGAAAAATTCTTCAGAAGCACAAAAACAATCCGCGGAAGATTGTGCTTTAAAATCTATACAAAAAATTATTACCTGCTCATTTTTATCAATACTGAATTATCAAAAAAATACAAAAGATGTATTTCTATATTTTGATAATTTTCAAGATAAAAATCTAATTAAAAAAGTTATGGATTATTTAGAAGCCGTTACCTATGGGAGTAAAACAGAACTAATTTTTGAGACACCCAAAAGAACCAAATATGTATTGATGTTTGATGGTCCTATCGTTCATATTGTTGATTCAATTTATAACAATAATCAACTAAAGAATAAAATTATTATTAAAAAAGTGGTAGACCGTGATATCTTTTTGACTAATCCTGATAGCCGTTAATTTCTATGGAGTTCTTTTTCGATAGTTTCGATAACAGTAGGGTCATCAGGTTTTACTTTGGGTTCAAAACGGGCTACTGTTTTTCCATCTTTACCAATGAGAAATTTTGTAAAATTCCATTTAATACTTCCATCAAAAGGAGCATTATCTTTCGATGTAAGGAATTGATATAGGGGACAAATATCGGAACCATCTACAGAGACTTTTTCAAATAAAGGAAATGATATTTTATAGTTTAGATCGCAAAACTTCTTTATTTCTTCATTACTTCCGGGCTCTTGATTCATAAAATTGTTTGCTGGAAATCCAAGAATAACAAATCCACGGTCTTTATATTTCTGATACAAACTTTCTAACTGCTGGTATTGGGGTGTAAAACCGCAACGGGATGCTGTGTTAACTATCATTACAACTTTTCCTTTATATTGTTGTAAATCTACTTCTTGACCGTTTATAGATTTGACTTTAAACTTCAGAGGTGTATCTTGAGACCTCTGTTCTGCGTTTAGACCCTTTTGAGGGAAAAAACTAAGCACAAAGGAAACTATCAAACTAAATACAAATCTGTAAAGTAGGTAAATATTTTTCATTTTTATTTCTCCTAAAAATATTTGTTGTTTATTTTATTCTAACAAATAAATGGTAAAATGTATTTCTAAATAAATAGGGAAAGACAAATAACATCAGTGCAAATATAAATGATAAAATTAAATATAAAAAAAAGGTTGATTATGACTGTTAATAGAAAAACAATCCATTTGATTGGACATGCACACATAGACCCTGTTTGGTTATGGAGATGGACAGAAGGATATACAGAGGTCCGAAGTACTTTTCAAAGTGTAATCAATTTAATGAAAGAATATCCAGAATTTAAGTTTACATCAAGTAGTTCTTGTTTTTATGAATGGATTGAAACAACAGAACCCGAATTATTACAAGAAATTAAGAAAAGAGTTGAAGAAGGAAGATGGGAGATTACAGGTGCTTTTTATGTAGAACCCGATTGCAATATCCCATCAGGAGAATCATTTGTTCGACATGGCTTATATTCTCAGAGATTATTCCAAAGATTGTTTAATAAAAAACCTAAAGTGGCATTTGCCCCTGACAGTTTTGGGCATGCGGGAACTTTGCCTCAAATATTAAGTAAGTTAGGGATAAAATATTATGTCTATATGAGACCTTCTCCAGGAAGAGAGAAAGAATATCCTGAAGGGATAACATTTCAATGGGTTGCTCCCGATAATTCTTATGTAATCGCATCCGTAATCCCTGAAAGTTATGGAGGAGAGTATGAAGAGGTTTTCAAAAAAATCGAAAACATAGAAAAATATACCTATTGGAATAAAAACCAACAAGAATTTCTCTGCTTTTTTGGGGTTTGTAATCATGGAGGAGGTCCCACACGAATAACATTAGAAAACATTAAAAACAAGCAAAAACAGATAAAAGAATATAAATTAAAATTCTCTACTCTTGAGGAATATTTTAATCGGATAATAAAAAATTTAAAAAATATCCCTACAATGAAAGACGAACTTCAACATCATGCAAGAGGTTGTTACAGTGCTCTATCAGAAATAAAAAAATTAAATAGACATTTAGAACACAAAATACTTATGGCAGAACGATTTGCTACGGCAGGATGGCTATTAAAAGAAGCAAAATATCCCGAATCTGTATTTGAGGCAATTTGGAAAGATTTGCTATTCAATCAATTTCATGATATTTTGGCAGGAACAAGTATTAAAGAAGCCTATCAAGACGCAAGAGACCAGTTAGGAGCAGCAAGACATAGAGCAGATGTAATTATCAACCAAACAATGCAAAAAATTGTAAAAAGTATCAATACTCAAGGTAAAGGGAACGCTATTGTTGTTGTAAATCCTCTTGCCTGGCCTGTTAAACAGCCTGTAATTATTTCAGAAATAGTTTCACGCGGTATAAGTAAAGAGAATGGTGGTATTGAACTGGTCAATGATGAACAAACCTGCTGTCCTGTTCAGGCAATACAATCAAGTAGACCGGGTTCAAAGAAATATGTGTTTATTGCAGAGATTCCTTCTATGGGGTATCGGGTTTATTTTGCTCGTCAGGAATGTGAAGAACATAAGGAGATACATAAACTAAAAATTAGACCCCATAATGTTCCTCATCCACCTAATATAGATAAAAACCATTTAGAAAATGATTTCTGGAGTATAGGCTTTGATTGTATTCGGGGAGGGATTTCTCGTTTATATGACAAGACAAATAAAATTGATGTAATTAAAAATTTAGGATTACCTATTCCTTTAGTAGATGCTTCAGATACCTGGAGTCATGATGTGTCCGAGTATCGCGTAGAAGCAGGAAAATTTAATCTTGCAGATATGAAGATTAAAGAAAACGGAGAAGTTCTTGCCAGTATGGTTCAGGAGTTTCAATATAATCGCTCAAGAATAATACAAGAGGTTGTTCTATATAAAGATATCGAAGATATAGATGTTTATTTAAATATACTTTGGTTGGAAGAATATAAAGCACTAAAATGGTTTGTAGAAACAAATATTTTTAATGGAATTGCTGCTTATGAAGTCCCTTATGGTGTTCAAGTTCGTCCTTGTAATGGGGAAGAAGAAGTGGGACAACAATGGATAGATCTATCTGGGAATATTGATGGGAAACCGTATGGATTATCCGTTATTACCGACAGTAATTATGGATATGATACGAAAAATAATATTATACGAGTAACACTATTGCGTAGTCCTGCCTATGCGCATCATGACCCCGAAAGATATACAGCCTCGAATAATTATCCTATCATAGACCAGGGATGGCAAGAAATGCGGATAAGACTTATTCCTCATACAGGTACTTGGAAAGATACGCGAGTAGTTAAATCGGCATGGGAATTTAATGTCCCTTTGATAGCCCAATATGAACATTCTCATCCGGGAAAGAGAGGCCTTCAAGCGACACTATTAGGAACAGAAGCAGAAAACATTCTCATTTCTGTTGTTAAGAAAAGTGAAGAGGGTAAAGACTTAATAATAAGGGCTTATGAAACGTATGGAAAGGAGACATTAACGAACTTACATCTTACCTTTTTACAATTAATGTATCCCCTCAAATTTACTCCTTATGAAATTAAAACAGTTAAGATTAATATCAATACAAAAGAGATATTTGAAACAAATCTTTTGGAAGAGGTAGACGATGGAAAAGATTGAAAAAATAGAAGAAATATGCTTATCTGTTCTTAAGGAAAGTCAAGAGCCATGGGTTCCTTTAGATATGTTAATTCAGAAATGTAAGGAAATGATAGGAGAGGATGAAATAGATGAATCATTAATAGTATCTTTTTTGAAAAATCATTCAGAAGTAAAAACATTTGAACCTTTTCTTCCAAATACACTAGAAATAAAGAGCATATTAGAAGAGAAGGGATTAAAAATACAACCCATTTTTATATTAAAAAAACGTTTACCTGATGAGAAAGCCCTTTTTTCTTGGATGTATCAACATCTGGAAAATTTGTTAAATATGCTTCATAACTTAGAAAAAGAGGCAAAAACAGAAACGAAAAAACAAGAAATCGGTATAGTTATACACAAAACAAAAAATTTGTTAACAAGGCTAAAAAATTTAGCCGATAGAAAAAATAAGTAGAATATGTGGATAATGGGTTGTTTATATGCATTTCTTTTTATGGAGCCAGAATTAATAACACTAAATTTGGTTCCAGTTATACGAGATGTTATCGTTGAAGATATCAGTCATGATAACAAAAAAGATTTAATTGTATTTTCTTCAGAAGAAGATGGGTATGAAAAGAAAATAACAATTTTTTATCAACAGTCAGAGACGCCAAAATTTAATGAAAAATTTTCATTTAGTTTTCAGATAAAGGAGCCATGTTCAGTAATATTTATTACAAAAATAGGAAATGAGCATAATTGTCTTGTTATTGCGAATAGTGAAAATTTGTGTTTGTATAGGTTTAAAGATAATGAAATGGTTTTGGAAAGAACCGTTACATATCCCAATGCTTTTTCCTATAATGCCAAAGAACCTGTAGTTATGCGTGATATGTCCTATGATTTGGATAATGATGGGACAGATGAATGGTTTATTCCCACACCCAGAGGGGTAACAATATTTAAAAATTTTACACCTCTGTCAGAAATAGATTTCCATATATTTCATGAAATATATTCCGGAAATAATATGACCCTTTTTTATCAATTTCCAGTAATATATCCCTTAAAGAAAAGCCAAGAAAATCCAAAACCTGTGGCTTTTCTGGGGGATAAGGAAATAGTATTTGCCTATGGAGAAAATTGGAAATTAACAAAAACAATAAAGATAGACCGAAAAAATCCAGAAAAATGGGATTCGACATACAGATTAGGAGATATAAATAATGATGGATTTCCTGATATTTTGTTTACGGAAACACAAGGAACGATAAATTTGAGGACAACACTTTATATTTACATATCAGAAGGGGAGTATCAATATCCAGCAAATCCCCAGTTTGAGTATACGATAAAAGGTGCCGTTTCTTTGCCTATTATGAAAGATATAAATAACAACAATAAAGATGATTTAATACTTTTTAATATTCCTTTAGGTTTAACAAATTTTATAAATTTCTTTTTAAGGGGTAAAATGTCTGTAGAAACAAAGGTATTTCTATCAGATAGCAATTCCCTGCCTTTGAAACCTGATTATCAAACAACCATGACAATGGATGCCCCAGATGGAAAAGACCAGATTGCCTATGCCATAGATGACTTTTCAGGTGATGGAATTCTTGATATTGCCTATGGACAGTCTCATAATACAATACAAATCAACATAGGTCTGCAAGAAGGAAATTTAAAAACGAAACAATGGACAAAAGTTAATATACCTGCATTCGGTATTATAAGAACAAGTTATATAAATGATAATAAGAGTAAAGATATAATTATATACCGACCCACAGGTGAAAATAAGGAACGAGTAGATATAATCCTTTTTTAAAAGTTAAAAAATAAATAATTGACAGGGTATAAATATGGATTTGTTTGATAGTCCATTAGAGAAAGAAAGAGAAAGATACGAATATCTTTGTAAAGAAATAGAAAAACATAACGAGCTTTATTATGTACATGCGTCACCAGAAATATCTGATTATGAATATGATATGTTGATGAAAGAATTGGAGGAAATTGAGAGAAAATATCCCCAATTTAGAACGCCCTATTCGCCCACACAAAGAGTTGGGGGAAAAGTTATAGATGAATTTAAATCAGTGGAACATTCTGTTCCAATGCTTTCAATAGATAATACATATAATGAGGGAGAAATAAAAGAGTTTAATAATCGTATCAGGAGAACTCTGGATATTGAAGGAGATATTGGTTATGTGGTTGAGTTAAAAATTGATGGAGTAGCTGTTGCTATAAGATATAGTAATCGTATTTTTTCACAGGCTGTTACAAGGGGGGATGGTTTTCGAGGAGATGATATAACAGAAAATGCTCGAACAATAAAGTCTATACCTCTCCGTTTATCAGATACAGCCCCCAATTCACTGGAAGTTCGTGGGGAAATATTTATGATGAATAAAGAGTTAGAAAGGTTAAATCAAATTCGAGAAGAACTTGGAGAAGAGCCTTTTCGTAATCCGAGAAATACAACAGCAGGAACATTGAAGCAGAAAGACCCGCGACAGGTAGCACAAAGAAGACTCAGTGCCTTTTTTTACGAGGTCATATTAGATGAAACAAACAAAAATCTTATCAAAACACATACAGATACATTGAACTTTTTGAAAGAATGGGGATTTCCAGTAAATCCGCACTGGAAAGCATGTAAGAACATAGAAGAAGTTATCGAGTATTGTAATTCATGGCGAGAGAAACGATATTCTCTGGAATATGAAATTGATGGAATGGTAATAAAGGTAAATGAGCATGCCATCCGTGATAAATTAGGAACAACAAGTAAATCACCTCGCTGGATAATTGCATATAAATTCCCTGCGGAAACTGCAAGGACAAAATTGCTAAATATAAAAATACAGGTAGGAAAGACAGGCGCATTAACGCCTGTTGCAGAAATGGAACCTGTTCCCCTTGCTGGAACTATAGTAAAAAGAGCGACATTACATAATTTTGAAGAATTAGAAAGGAAGGACATTCGGATTGGGGACACTGTCGAGATACAAAAGGCAGGGGAGATAATTCCTCAAGTCATAAGACCTATTATTGAATTGCGTCCGCCCGAAGCCCAACCTTTCCCCTTGCCAGAACTATGTCCTGTATGCGGTAGCAAGGTTCAAAAAGACCCTGAAGGTGTTTTTTATCGATGCCTAAGTGCCGATTGTCCAGCCCAGTTAAAACAAAAAATACAACATTATGCACAACGAAGAGCCATGGATATTGAAGGCTTGGGACCTGCATTAGTAGAACAATTAGTGGACAAAGGGTTAGTAAAAAATATTGCAGATTTATATCGTTTAACAAAAGAACAATTAGTGCAATTAGAAAGAATGGGCAATAAATCTGCGGATAATCTCATAAACGCTATACAGGAAAGTAAAAATAGGCCTTTAAACGCTTTATTATATGGTTTGGGTATCCGACATGTGGGACAACACTTGGCAGAGATACTCGCAAACCAATTTAGAAATATAGATGATTTAATGAATGTGGAAATAGAAAAACTAAAAGAGATAAGTGAAGTAGGACCTGTTGTAGCAAGAAGTATTAAAGATTTCTTTTCTACAAAGGCGAATATAGAATTGATAGAGGATTTAAAAAAGTTAGGTGTAAGAACTTATGAAACAGGTGAAAATACAGGGACAGTAAAAAATATTTTGGATGGAAAAACTTTTGTAGTAACTGGAACACTAAAAAATTATACTCGTGACCAGATTGAACAACAAATAAAACAATTAGGGGGCAAGGTTACTTCTTCTGTAAGTAAAAATACAGATTTTGTTCTGGTTGGAGAAAATCCTGGAACAAAATATGAAAAAGCAAAACAATTGGGAGTGAAAACGATTACAGAAATAGAATTTGTGGATATGATAAAAGAGGGTATCTAATGAAAACCTTAAATATAAAATCACCTCAAATTATCAATGCTCAAACAGGGAAGAAATTGTATGAAGAGGCAAAAAAACTCAGCGATAAAAAAACAGAAAAAATTATTTTTGATTTAGAAGATACTGAAAGTATAGATATATTAGGTTGTGCCTGGCTTCTTCGTATTGCAGAAGAATGTAAAAAATATAAAGTTTCTTTTTCATGGATAGGAGCCAACGAAAAAGTTGCGGAGATGCTGGCTGTTGTTTCCCCTGCATTTGAATATAAAGAAGAAAAGAAATTACAGAAGGACATTATTTTTACAAAATTATCAGGCGAATTTGAAGGTGTTCTTCAAGAAATAAAAGATTTTATAAATCTTTGTATAGATGCTATTTACTGGACCATTTTGGCTCCTTTAACGGGTAAAAAATTTAGATGGGGATTATTTATTGAAGAAATCTATGAGATGGGGGTCCGTGCTGTTCGTATTGTTTGTTTGATGAATTTTTTATTAGGTTTAATTATTGCTATGCTTTCTTCTGCACAGGTAGCCAGTTTTGGTTTAAGCATATATGTAGCCAACCTTATCATGATAGGTTTTGCCCGCGAACTTGCCGCTATAATGACCGCAACAGTAGTATCAGCAAGGACAGGTGCTGCTATTGCTGCTGAAATATCAACAATGAAGGTTCAGGAAGAGATTGACGCACTTCGAGGAATGGGAATTAATGTAACCCAGTATTTGGTTGCCCCTAAAATGTTAGCTCTTTTAATAGTCTTGCCTTGTCTTTCTGTTTTAGGTCTTATCTTTGGATTATTAGGAGGTTCTGCATGGGGAATATTTATTTTGGACTTCAATGCTTCTGTATGGTTTAGACAGACTGTAAACTCTGCCCATTTTAACGACCTTTTACAGGGAATATTAAAGACTTTCGTATTTGCTGTTTTTATCGTTTTAATTGGGTGTCATAATGGTTTTCGTGTGTCCGGAGGTTCAAGAGGAGTTGGTTTAATGACCACCCGTGCTGTTGTTATGGATGTATTTATGCTAATTGCGGTAGATATTATTTTTGCAACTATATTTTATTATCTAATATAAAAGGGGAAAATAGTGTCAAAAGAAGTTATATTGAAAGTAGAATCACTTCAAGTGCAATATGGAGACAGAATCATCTTAAAGGATGTATCCTTTGAAGTGTATCAAGGGGAAATATTTTTAATAGTAGGGGGTAGTGGTTGTGGGAAAACAACATTGTTAAAGGCAATATGTGGTTTATTAAAACCTACAAATGGCAATGTATATATTCAAGGACAAAATATAACCCTATTGGATGAAGAAGAATTACAAAAGGTGCAACAGAATATCGGTATTGCTTTCCAATCAAGCGGCTTGATTAATTCCATTACAATTGGTGAAAATGTGGCTTTACCGCTTCGAGAATATGGTTTGGTTGATACCAAAATTCTTAATGAAGTAGTTCGAATAAAGTTAAGTTTGGTTGGATTGGCTGGAATTGAAGATAGGATGCCTGAAGAATTATCCGGAGGAATGAAAAAAAGAGCAGGATTGGCACGTGCATTAGCATTAGACCCTCCGTTAGTATTTTTTGATGAACCTTCTGCGGGTTTAGACCCTATTATTGCCTGTGAATTAGATGAATTAATTATAAATTTAAGAAACCTTTTAGGAATAACTTTTATTATAGTAAGTCATGAACTTGAGTCTATTAAAAAAATTGCAGACCGTGTTCTAATGCTTGATGAAGGGCATGCAATTTTTTGTGGTACTATAGAAGAAGTAAAATATACTTCTATACCCAAAGTAAAACAATTCTTTGAAAGAAAACCTAATGAACAAAAATATGCGTTTATTCATTAAAAATTATTTCTCATATAATAAATCACAAGGGTAGAACAGTGGCTACACGAAAACAAAAATTTCAAGTATTTGTATTTCTTTTTATATGTTTGCTAATAACCTTGCTCATTGTCTATTTTGTGTCGGGTCAATATAGTAATTATGGTGTTAGATACTGGATTGAATTTGATGAGTCCGTATTAGGTGTATATGAGGGAGGGATTGTTGAATATTTAGGTGTGCCAATCGGTAAAGTAGAGGAAATTAGAGTAAGTTCGGAAGGTAAACCGATTATTGTAATTAACATAGACAGTAAAAAGGTAACTCTACATGAAGGAGTTGAAGCCAATATAGTAATTTATAGCCTTGCAGCAGGAACAATGGCTATTTCCCTAAGTGGTGGGAATCCTCAATCTCCCGTACTTCCCCCAGGAAGTAAAATACCAGCGCGTCGTTCTACTATTTCAGCAGTAAGTTCAAGAATTGAAGAACTGATGGATGACCTGAAAAATATATTAGATTCTGTAAAAACGGGTCTGGAAGGTATAGAATCAGGAGATATAACAGAGATAACGAAAAAGGTAGATAGAGTATTAGAAAAGGGAGAAACACTGTTAGATGATTTGCAAAAAACTGTCAAAAATATTAATACAACAATAGAAAAAATAGAACCTCAGATAAGCAAAACAATGGATACGGGAGAACAGACTGTTAATCAAATAAAACAATTATCTGAAAAAGCGGATAAACTTGTTACAGTTATCACAGACAAAGCAGAACAATTGGATATTCAAAAAACACAGGACAATGTAAACTCTGCATTAGAGGAAATAAAAAATCTATCCAAAAATGTTGATGGCTTGGTCAATGAGTTAAAGAATATTACGAATACAGCCTCTTATAAAGCAGATAACATAGAGTTTTCGTTTCAAAAAACTTTACAGGAGATTAATTATACATTGGAATCACTGAGAAATTTACTTGAATCTATTCGCAAAAATCCTTCTTCTATTATAAGAGGTAAGGCATCAGACAAGGAGGGAAGATAAATATGAAAGAAAGAATTATTATCAGTACTTTTATAATAAGCCTGTTTTCAATGGGGTTTTGGGGATGTTTGACACCCGTAAAAACAGAGTATTTAGTAAAATACTATATCAATCCCAGTATAACGGAAATGAAAGGAGAGTATACCGGGTTAGTTCTTGCAATACGAGGGTTGGAAAATGCAAGGTCAATTACAAATTTTGTAACCTTTTTAGAACAGGGAAAAATTTATTATAGAGAAGGATTAGAATGGGCAGAACATCCCGTTGAAGTTGTGGAAAGATTATTAATTAAATCTATTGAAAAAACCGGTAGATTTCAGGATGTATCAAACAGTATAGAAGTTAAAAATCCAGATTTAATTTTAACGGGGGAAATAGAACAATTTTACTGTGTAAGAGAAAATAATTCAGAAAAAGTTGTTGTGTCCATAAATATAAGAATTAGGGATGCAAAAACAAGTAAGATAGTATTCAATAAAGCATTTGTAGTGGAAGAACAGTTTGATAAAGAAAAAGAACAAATTAATGATGCAATGAACAACGCTTTGTCAGAATTATCCCAGCAGATACAAAAAGAAATCAATAAAG
Source organism: Candidatus Hydrogenedens sp. (assembly GCA_035378955.1). Taxonomy (NCBI): domain Bacteria; kingdom Pseudomonadati; phylum Candidatus Hydrogenedentota; class Candidatus Hydrogenedentia; order Candidatus Hydrogenedentales; family Candidatus Hydrogenedentaceae; genus Candidatus Hydrogenedens; species Candidatus Hydrogenedens sp. Next base: position 17,561 of record DAOSUS010000031.1, read on the forward strand.
CGGATTTTAAATAGAATATAATCGAATATTTTTTTGTTTTATTTATAAGACAAAATAACTGTTTGAGATAGAAAGAATTAAAATGCTTTTTATATATAATTTCATATATATCCTTAGTGAAATGGCTCCTTATCTGCTATTTGGATTTTTAGTAGCTGGGATTCTATCACAAATTATTCCAACATCTTGGGTTCAAAGACATCTTGCTGGTAAAGGTTATTCACCTATCATAAAAAGTGCCATGATAGGAGTTCCTTTACCCTTATGTTCCTGCGGAGTAATTCCTGTGATGGCTTCCCTAAGAAAGCAGGGTGCTAATGTTCCAGCAATGTTATCCTTCATCTTATCTACTCCCCAAACAGGTGTGGATTCTATACTGGCTACCTATGCTTTGTTGGGTTTACCCATGGCAATATACCGACCTTTCATAGCGTTAGTAACAGCCCTTTTAGGAGGTTCTGTTTACTATTGGACAAGTAAAAAAGAAATAGAACAGGAAACCGATGAATTGAAAAAAAATAACGGTATAAACAATAATGATATAAGTATTAATAAAAGAAATATATTTCATCTCATTTCTGAAAGTATTCACTATGGTTTTATAACATTACCCCATGAAATTTCTCGAACACTTATTTTCGGTATCCTTATAGCCAGTATAATAACCACCTTTATACCTCCTGGTATTATTACCAATTTTATGAATATCGGAATATTGCAAATATTTATAGCGATAATCGTGGGTATTCCTATTTATGTTTGTGCGACAGCATCTATTCCTGTTGCTTTGAGTCTTATTTATTTAGGTGCAACTCCTGGGTCGGCTCTTGCCTTTCTTATAGCAGGACCCGCAACAAATATTGCAACAATTTCCGTGGTTAAGCAGTTTTTAGGCAAGAAAGCGGTAATTATATATATACTGACTATGATATTCTCTGCTCTATTCTTTGGTATAACCTTCGATTATTTAGTTAATATATACCCATTTTTTGATATTTCCCATGTAGCACATATTCAACATTCGCATGGAGTATTTTATAGTCCTATCAAGGTATCGTCATTATTGTTATTTGTTCTCATATTAGTATTAGGTCTCCTGAATATAGACCCATGGATGTATATGAAAAAAGAGACAAAAGAAGTACCACACACAGATAGATATATGAAAATAAGAATCAATGGTATGACATGCAATCATTGTGCACAACGAATTACAACATTAATAAAAAATATTTCAAATGTTGTAGATATTAATGTATCCCTTGAAGATAAAACAGCAATTATTTATGGAAATCCCTCTTTTGAAGAAATTAAACAGGTACTCAATACAGAAGGGTATTCCGCAGAGATAATTGAAAATAAGATATTATGTAATTGCAATTGTCAATAAATAAAGGGTTTTTATCTTACTTCTAAAATATTTGGCGGAAGTTCTTGCAATAGAGATTTAACACCACTTTGAAAACTATTATTAATGGTTTCTTTAATAACAATATTTGAGATTTCGTTATTTATCAGGTTTAAGGAATTTATTAAATCAAAATTAGGATACTTTCCAGAAAAATTCTTGGCACTTTCTAATAATTGTCCTTTCAGTTCTTGAATTCTTGCATTGACAATACGAATCCCTTTATTTTTTTGTTGATTTTCTAACGGGAATTCATCAGATACTTCATCATAAGTAGCTAAGGCTTGCCTTAAAAGAACAATAGATTCAGCAATTCTTCCAGTTAAAGCCTCTTGTTCTGCTGTGGTTTGTAATTTTTCTGCTCTTTCTAATGCTTCTTTCGTTTGTGCTAATCGTGCATCCCGTTCTTTTATATTACGCTCTGCCTCCAGTCGTAATCTTTCAGCATCTGGATGTAATGGGTCTGCTGAAATAGCATTATTAAATAATTCTAAGGCTTCCTCTAATTTTTTTGTTTCCAGGGCTTTATTCCCTTTTTCTACATAGAAATCCGCTATTTTCCTTGAAATATCTTTACGATTGGGATTTAAAGCCAGAGCATTTTTGTATAACTCAATTGCAATTTCATTAATATTCATTCCGATAAGAACATCGGCTATTTGAATATACATATCTTCTGTAAAAGGTACCAAATCATTAAGTTTTTGGATATTGGCTTTTATCTCTTCTACATTTCCTCTTTTCGCATAGAAAAGTCCACCTTGCAGGGCATAATCCTTAAGGGTAATCTCACTTACATTGCTTACGACCTGTCCTGGAACTAAAATACTAAACCACACATCTGCCACAGCATTTAATGATATACTTACACACTCAGAAAGAGTAGTAGATGCAGTTCCCTTAAAACCGATATTGGATTTATATTCCTGTTCAAATATCTTATCCCTTGATAAAATTTGTCGTTTGAGTTGTGCAAAATATACAGAAGGGTTTACCTTTTGACGGGGTGTTGTTCGCAATGAGACATTTTCTATCATTTTTTCAACATCAGAATTATAAAGAATTCGTATGGTAGCATCCGCATTCTGTAGGGGAGAGGTTGCTTGGGCTGTAAGTTTCCCCAAAACACCAAGACGGAAAGCATAATAAGGGTCTATTTTTTTCGGCTTTACTGCAATTAATAAATTCATCTCTGCCTCGATAGCTTGAATAGGGTCTGTTTTTGCAGCAGGAATTATCATATAAAAAGTTTCGTCTGTGATAGCTACTCCGTTTTTAATTTCATTTTCCAGTTTCTTTAGCGATGCATTTAATTCTTTGTCAATTAGATGTATTGCATTATTTACTATCGAAATCTGAGAGGTAGGTCCCCATGAATAGGCTGTAAACGAGATAAGAAGGAAAAAGATTGTAAAGAGAAAGTTATATATTGTTTTCTTCATAACGGTACAATCCTTATTGTGTTGTAGCATTCGTTTGAGATGGTGTTGGATTATTTACAAGGGTTTGTTCTATTTGTTCAATTAAAACTTCGATTTCCGCAGTTGAATAATTGGGAATTGTATTTTTTACAATCTGTATATATGATTTTAAATGTTTTAAGCCTTCGGAAAGGACCCCTCTTTGAATATAAAGCAAACCATTTTCTAAATAAGCCGGTGCATAGTTCGGGTCTTTTTGAATTGCATTTGCAAAGCATTGTTGAGCAAAAGTGGGGTCATTATTAGCTAATGCAATTCTCCCTTCAATAAGGTAGCAACGAGGGCTTTGTTGTCCTTTATTCTTTATATTTTGTATCAACTCAGTCGCTTTGGTTACATTATCTTGGTGAAAATATATTAATGCCAGGTCTAATGAGGCGTCATTGGAATAATTTCCTTCTGAATTTTTAATTTTTTCTAATTCTATAATGGCTTCTGTAGTAAGTCCCGAATTAAGTAAGGCCAATGCGTATAAATAGTTAAGTACGGCTGGAATTTTTTCCCTATTTGTTAAGGACTGCAATAATTGCAAACTTTTATTCGTATCACCAGATTTTAATATCTGACATGCAAGAAAAGCCTTTTCCGCATCACTTAATTCTTGGATATTTGTCTGAATGGTTTCGAGATATTTTTGCTTATTTTGTTCATCTTTCATCTTTTCAGACAAAATCAAAAGAAGTAAAGCGGTTTTGGGAGATACATCTGCAATCTTTGTTAGATTCAATACCTCATTATAGTTCCCTTGAGAAAGTAATAGAGCAATTATACCGTTTTTGTTGATTTCTGAGTTCGCAGATGAAGAAAATAACTGTTCAGGATTATTAATATTTGAGATATTACCTTCTCCAAGAAGATTTAAAAGTTTTAAATCATTTCTTTCTGGGTATTTTTCAATTAATTTTTTTATATATTTCAATTGTTGTTCTTTATTATTCTTTTTTGAGGAAGCAAGTAAAGCAAGCCAGATAGTATCATTGTCTTTGTCATTTAGGGTTATAACTTTATCGAATTCCGTCAGTGCTTCATCTATCTGGTTATTATTTAAATAGAGTTTTCCCAAAACTGAATGAGCACGAAGATTTTGCGGATTTTTCGCGATATATTTCTGCAAGATATCAATAGCACCCAAAACATTCGTGCGACTAAGGTTGATTGCACTTGATATAGGGTCATAAGTCAGATATATGATTCCCACACCTACTAATATGAGTAAAAGGATAACAAAGAGCCCATATAAAAAATATTTTTTATTTATAGAAGGTAAAACGCTTTTTTTCTCTTTGGGTGGTTCTGCTAATATTTTTGTACCTGTCAAGAGGTTTGTTCCACAATAGATACAAATTATATCGGTTTTGTTAACTGGAGATTTACAATTTGGACAGATACCTGTGGATTTTGTTTCTGTTTTTGTCTGAATAGGTACTGCAGATGCTTTAATAGGTGCTCCACAATGGGGACACTGTTTTGCATCTTCATTTATGGGCTTACTGCAAAATGGACATTGGAACATATATTATTCCTTTAAATCTTTGTGAGATTGTTCGGTTTGATTAAGCATGGATATATAATCCTGTTCAATTTTTTCGTTACAGTATTTACAATGAGTTCTACTAATAATATTACGCTTTCCACAAAACTTACATTTAGGAAAGAATAGGGAAGGCACTGTTATAAAAGTAATTAGTAAAGTAATGCTTACCATTATAACCAAGTAACCTAAACGCATTTATATATTTGTTCTCCTTTTTATATTGTATAAAATTACTTTACAAAATTATAACTTTATATGTATATATTAAGCATAAATATTTATGGGATTATTTCCTCAACAGAGTTTACAATTTTCGTGGGACGATATGGATACTTTTCTACATCTTCTATTTTTGTTACTCCTGTAAGAACAAGTATTGTTTCAACACCTGTTTGAACCCCAGCTACAATATCTGTATCCATACGGTCTCCTATAATTACCGTATTTTCCGAATGCACACCTAAATAATTCATAGCACTTCTCATCATAAATGGATTGGGTTTTCCGATATAAAAAGGAGACCTGCCAGTTGCTTTTTCTATTAAAGCTGCCATTGCACCACAAGCAGGAACAATCCCTGATTCCGTTGGACCTAAAGGGTCTGGATTTGTTGCGATAAATCTTGCCCCATTGCGTATTAATCGGACTGCCTTTGTAATCTGATCAAAATTGAAATTAGAAGATTCTCCCAGAATTACATAATCGGGGTTATATTCTGTAATAACATAACCCGCCTGATGAATTGCGGTAGTAAGTCCACTTTCACCTAAAACATAAGCAGTTCCATTGGGTTTCTGCATCTTTAAAAACGTTCCTACTGCCATAGCAGAGGTAAAAATATTAGTATAAGGAATATCAAGTTTATGCACTTTTAATAGATGAGATAAGTCTTCAGGGGTAAATTTAGGATTGTTTGTAAGAACTAAAAATTTACATTTTTTCTCAATTAATCGTTCAATGAATTGATTGGCACCAGGAATAACTGTATTCCCTTTTACCAATACGCCATCCATATCAATTAGATAATTTTTTACAACTTTATTGGCGATATTACTCATTTTATAACTCCAGGTATATTTTATTATGACATTTGGTATAATCAATGAAATAAAGATGATGATATATTACCAAACTTTTACTATAACACCAAAAGAATTTGTGGGAGATAGAAAAATGAAAATGATAAATATATCAAGTATGATGACTGTGGTAATAATTCTGCTCTTATTATCTTCTGGTTGTAGAACTATAGCAGGACAACCATCTATAAAAACAGCAGAGATTATTCCTGAAGAAATATCACCCGGAGACACTGCAATCATACAAGCAGTTATTAAAGATAAACATCATTTAATCCAAAAAGTCGAAGCGGTAATAAAAGAGGACCCCAGAATAAAACTTAAACTTAGAGATGATGGGGTAGAACCAGATAAAAAAGCAAATGATGGAATATGGGTTTTGAAAGTAGATGTTCCTTCTGAAGCACCATCTGGAAATTATAAATTAGAATTTATGACCTACACGAAGGATGGTTCACCCGTTAAAATTAAAAGCAAAAATGGTGAGATAGAAAATTTAGCAACAGAGATACCTGTAATCATAAAAAAATGAAAAATATAAATATACAGGATGTATATTAGTTTAATTATATATTTGTGTGTATTTACCCAAAATTCAGGGGATGTTAATAATTACCCGAACATATTACTTATATCCGTAGATACGCTTCGGGCAAACCATTTGTCTTGTTATGGCTATGAATATCCGACATCACCGAATATTGATAAACTTGCCGAGAAAGGTATTGTTTTCGATAATTGTATTGCCGAAGTTCCACTAACATGTCCCTCTTTTTCATCTATGTTTACATCTAAATTCCCCAGGACAATTGGCGTAACAAGAAACGGATTGGGTATTTCGGAGGAAGACATATCTATAACAGAACTTTTTAAAGATAAGGGGTATTTTACTTTTTGTGTACAGAGTAATTGGACACTAAAAGCAAAGTTAAGTGGATTGAAGAAAGGTTTTGATATTTATGATGATGATTTTCATGTAAAAAGGTGGGGCATTTTTTCCCCTGAACGAATTGCCGATGAAGTAACTCAAAAGTGTATTGATATAATAAAAAAACTTCCTGAAGATAAACCTTTTTTCGGTTGGGTGCATTACAGCGACCCTCATGCACCATATCACTTTCGAAAAAAATACAATGTTCACCATGAAGAAAAAGGGAGAAAAAACGAAAAAACATACAAAACAGTAAAGTCTTATGACTCAGAAATAAGATTTACCGATGAACAAATCGGTATTTTATTAGAAAATATTCCTGAGAATACCACAATTGTTTTTGTTGCCGACCATGGAGAAAGTTTGTATGAGCATAATTACTTAGGTCATGGGAGAAAACTATATCAGAATGAAGTAAGAATACCTCTTATCATTGTTTCTCCAGAAATTAAACCAGGACGAACAGAAATACCTGTAAGAGGAATTGATATAGGTCCTACAATTTTAGGTATAGCCAATATACAAAAAAGTAAAGGTATGTTAGGAATGGATGTGTTGAATGAGAGTATAGACAAAGAAAGAGTTCGGGTAATTGAAACTTATGGCGGTGCAGTTCCAAAGATACCTATTTTACGGTCTTTAATGAAAAAATCCGGTCCGATAATGCAATCAGTTATAGTTGAGGATTGGAAACTAATTGTTAAAGGCAATCAAAAAGAACTCTATAACATTAATGAAGACCCTAAAGAGATAAACAATATGGCAAAAAAGTATCCAGAAAAAGTTTCAAAGATGCAAAGTATAATTGAAAAGTGGACAAAAAACACCCCTATAAATAACAAAAAAGATATTAAAAAATTATCAAATGAAGATTTGGAAATTCTTCGTTCTATGGGTTATTTAGAATAAAAAATGGTTATTTACCCCGCCAACCTTTATCAGGAATGCTACAATTAGACCAGGTATTGTTGTTTGCATCATTTTTTTCTCGTGCACGAACCCAGTAATAATAAACGACAGGGATTGTTTTATTAGCGAAACAGGAAAATCCTTTTTTAATCAAAGGAACCTCTGCAGTATAGTCATAATAATAGGGAAGAGAGGTTGTTCCTATAGAAATTGCAGTATTACAATCGTTCTCTTTGTTCCTTAGAATTTCAAATATATATTTATTCGTATCATCTTCCATTTCCCATTCCACAAGAACATATTCAGAATAAGAACCATCTGATGCTGTTACATTAAAAGGCGGAGAAGCAATAATGGGACTAATTTCACCTTCCGTATTCCCTTCTAATAAACCTTCTTCTGTAATTGTTCCTTCCAGCATACCTTCAAGAATTCCTTCGTATGCAGGTTCACCTTCCACAAAACCTTCTAAATCACCTTCACTTATCCCTTCAATTTCTCCCTCAGTTCCTTCTTCCATACCTTCCAAAACACCTTCATTTATTCCTTCAAATACCCCTTCAATTTCTCCTTCTGTTATATAGCCTTCTTCTGTTCCTTCCTTAATGCCTTCTAAAATACCTTCATTTACTCCTTCTTCAAGACCTTCAGAAATACCCTCATAACTACCTTCAAAAAGACCTTCGCCATCAGCAATCCCTTCTTCTATTACAGGTTCAGGGTCAATATAATCTGGAATTCCATTGTTGTTTTTATCTTCTGTTCCTTCTACATTATCAGGGATTCCGTCATTATCACTATCAAGGTCAACAAGATTGGGTATACCATCACCATCTATATCTTCAATTCCTTCTATAATATCGGGAATGCCGTCTCCATCTGTATCCCCTGAAGTAATGATAGGAATGAATTGTAATTTCTTGTTTTTAGGGTTATGTGTAATAAAAGAGAGCAAACCACAAGTCTTAAATGTAAAATAATTTTCATTATAAATAGATATTTTGGAAGAGATGTTATTTTTCGCAAAGGAAAATACATCTGTAAGAGCGTTGGATTGTATATGGATAGATTTTTCTTTTAAGTTATATATGAATCTTTTTTTAGGTTGTGTAGGAATTTGTTCTGGTATCTGGTCAGTATTTACAGGTATATCTTTTATGAATCTTGATTCACAAAAAAATCCTATGGTGCTATTATCATTATCTAATTTTAAATCACTTGCTTTAACACCGAGGACCATTACATTGGATTTAAATAAATTGACATCGAATTCAGAAGCACTAAAAATATTCAAGGGGTGTTGTATTTTAGTATCATCCTTTAAATTAGAGAGAATAGAAACAAAATAATCAGAAGATGGGGGAGGATTATTTCCAGAATAAGTTGTAGAATTATAAAGAGAATAATCTGTTTTACCATCATTATTGGCATCAATATAGATTGTGAAATTTACCTGATTTGGAGAACTCCAAGCCGAATAAGTAGAGATTAAAAAGTAGATTGAAGAATCTTCGATATTATTTTCAGGTAAATAAGTTAAGTTATCAGTAATTCCTAAATATTGAATATCTGCACAGGACATGTATTCAGGAAGATTTTCCTGTTTTTTACTTATACCTTTTAATTCAAAAAAGGATATAAACGAAGTTAAGTCATAAGGGAAATTTTCTCCCGTATATAATTCTCTACCTTGAACAGATATGGATTCTGTATTGGATGTAGATAAATCTAAATACGACGGATAGAACCCTAAGTCTGAAATCGGTTGAATCTGAGCATATAAAGGAAGATACAAAGTATTGTTATTTGTTGTGTCTCGTAAAGAAAGTACTCCGCTCAATTCACTAATCCATGAACGATTGGGTTCGTTATAACGGAAATCAAGGGAAGGGTCTCTATCATGTTTTAATAAAGACATATCTATATTTAGTATAACGGGTAGGTCTGCATAAGAACCCGGATTGATTGGTGCTGAAATATTTTGTGGTAAAACAATTTCGACACCGGAAACAGTTGTTCTCGATAAATAGGATAATTCAAAACTTTTAGATTGTTTTGAGCGATTTTCAATACGAATCCATCTTTCTTCGGTTATAGAGTCAGATACTTCCTGAGTACTAAATGTAAGAGAGACTGTGTTAGGGTTATCTTTATCATAAAATAAAAAATCGGTAATTATATTGTTCGAAAAATTGTTTCTACCAACTCCACCTATTTGTGGAGGGGCATAAATAATTTCTCCATTTTTATATAGACAGGTATCAGATGTAGCGTTATTGATTAAGATTGTTTTTATATTTTGAGCTGTTAATTCAGGTTCTATTTCCATTAATAAAGCGGAAAGTCCTGAAATATGGGGAGCAGACATGGATGTTCCAGAACTAAGACGATTCATAGGATTAGAACCTAAATTCGCAGAATAAATATGTACTCCAGGGGCTGATATATCCGGTTTTAAAACAATTTTGCCTGTTGAATACATGGCAGGTCCTCGTGAAGAGAAATAAGCAATACGCGAGGGTATATTTCCTGATAAAGATGAATCCGCATCTTCACAGGCTGAAACAGCAATGACACTTTCTGCTGAAGCAGGTGTACCAAGCGAAAAAAAAGCATCTCCTCTATTTCCTGCAGAAACAACGACTAAAATACCTACTGATGATACATTATTACAAGCAATTGCTTCAGGAGTATCTGAGAAACCAAAATCTTCACCTAAAGATAAATTTAGAATATCCAGATGGTCAGAAAAGTCGTCGTCCTGATTGGGGTCAATTGCCCATTCGATGGCTGGTATTAATATTTCACTTTTAGGTGCTTTAGAAAATATCTTTAAAGCGTAAAGTTCTGTTTTTGGGGCTACACCGGGATAAACGAAAAAAGGATAACTGATAACTTGTTGCGTGTAATCAAATGTATAAGTTGCCCCACTATTCAATACTCCATATCCACCGATAATACCAGCAACATGTGTTCCATGTCCATTCTGGTCAAATGGGTCAGGGTCGGGAATAGGGATATTTTTACCAAATACTTCAGGGTCATAGTCTTCTCCCACAAAATCATATCCACCTGCTATTTTAGTTGTAGGAAATGGAACATCTCCTATAATAGTTGTATCATTATTTTCATAATCTTGTTGTGTCCCTGAACCACCAAAATCTTTATGTATATAATCAATTCCCGTATCAATAATACCTACTCTTATTCCTTTTCCTGTGGTTTTATAATTACTCCATACCGAAGGAGCCCCTATAAAAGGTAAACTTTTTGATAAATTAATACTCACACGGGATAAAGGGTGAATTGCCTTTACATCAAAATCATTTTGTAATTCACGAATATGGTCAAGTTCCAGGTATGCCCCAATACCGTTAAATACTTTTTGAACAGTAAAAAGTATGGTTTCATCTATACTTTTCTTTTTTGAAATTTTATTTATGAAAGATTCTTGTTCATTTTTAATTTTTTCTATATGTTTTTTAAGACTTATAATTTTTTCAGTGGATGTTGTCTTTGCATCTTTTAATTGAGAATAAAATTCAACGCCACAAAGGGTATTCAGTTCAATAATAACCGGGATACGCTCTGTAAAAGCAGCATTGTGTATAATAAATAATATAATTAAGAACGAAGTATTAAAAATTTTCGTTTTTGAAAAAGAGCAGTAAATATTCATGTTATAATAATACTTTACAATTTGAAGTTATATAAAAAACAAATATCACTCCTAAATTATGCCACAAACCCACTACGATAAGAATTATAGAAAGCAATTAACCCAAGTTACATGGTTAGGTTTTTTAATTAATGTAATACTTGTTGCTCTAAAAGTCTGTATAGGTTATATTACTCGAAGTCAAGCCCTTATTGCAGATGGTATACATAGTCTTTCTGATGGGATAACAGACCTTGCTGTGATATTTGGAGAACCCTTTTGGACAGCACCTGCTGATGTAGACCATCCCCATGGTCATGGAAGAATAGAGATGCTGGTAACAATATTTATTGGTCTTTTGCTTGGATTGGTTGGCATATTGTTGGGATTTCAGGCTATTAAATCTATTATTCAGTTTGATAAAGAGAAAACTATTTATTCTTTACCAATGACAATTGTCGCCTTTATATCTGTAGTTTCAAAAGAAGCACTGTATCAATATACTGTGTTTGTAGGTCGGAAAATACATTCAACTGCTGTTATCGCAAATGCATGGCATCATCGTTCGGATAGTCTGAGTTCAATTCCTGTGGTAATTGCAGGAATTGGAATTATGATTAATCCTGCATATAGCATATTAGACCCTATAGGTGCTTTAATAGTATGTGTTCTGATTATATACTCCGCATATCGGATAATTCTTCCTATGCTTAAAATTCTGGTTGACAGTGGTATTTCACAGGAGGAAATGTCTCGATTAAAAGAAATTGCGTTATCTATAAAAGGAGTAAAAAGTATCCATGCGATAAGAAGTCGTCATATAGGGGGAGGAATTGCAGTAGATTTGCATGTGTTGGTAGACCCTCAAATGTCTGTTTCTGATGGACATATTATAGCAGGAAAAGTAAAGCATGCACTTTTAGAAAAAGGACAAGATGTTGTAGATGTTTTGATTCACATTGAACCTTATGAAAAAAAACAGACATAGATGTTTAAAAAATAAACTAAAAAACTTGAAAAATAGCACATTTAAGATATGACAATTCAGGCATGATTAAAATTTCAGGATGGTCAGGTGCTGCCCCATGAAATTCTAATAATCGGATTTCTTTTGCTACATTTCTTGATGACCTTTTAATAATTTCCCTAAAATCGTTAGGTGAAATAAAATGAGAACAAGAACAGGTAATTAAAAAACCCCCTTTTTTTATATGTCTCAATGCAAAAGAATTGATTCTTTGATACTTCAGGAATGCCTTTTTGAAATCGTTCTTTTTCTTAGCATACGCAGGAGGGTCTAATATAATAACGTCAAATTCTTCTTGGGGATTTTGTTGAAAATATTCATCAACATCCATATTATAAAATTCTGCACAATTACTGTATTTATTCAACTCCAAATTTTTTTCTGCTATAGCGATGGCTTCTTTTGAAGACTCTATCCCAACAACATGTTTTGCTCCAGCCTGGATACTGTGAGAGGTCCATAATCCCACATAACAAAAACAATCAAGAACTTTTGCTTCCCTTGTATACTTTTGTGAGTAAAGATAATTAAGTCTCTGGTCGAGAAAAAGCCCTGTTTTTTGGGCTTTTTTAATAGGAACAATAATATTGAGTTTATTGAGACTGCATATAATTTCATCAGGTATATCCGAAGACAATTCCTCGTTTTGTTTGTTATATATATATCGGATGCCCTTGAAACTTTTTATTGCCTCCAATAAATAATGACTGTAAACATTGTAAAAATTACATTGGAACTGTATGGTAACCAACGACTGGTATCTGTCAATAATAAGTCCTGGAAGCCCATCGCTTTCTGCATGTATCCAGCGATAAACATCAGAGCCATCAAATAATCTATTTCTCAGATTTAGGGCTGTTGATAACCTCTTTAAGAAAAAATGGGTGTTTATTTCCTCTTGATGATAAGATAATACACGGGCGAATATACCCCCATCTTCTTGAAAAAATGCTCTGCAAATAAAACGCCCCTCTGAATTATATATATCAACAATATCTCCATCATTAACAGGTTCGTGTTTCTGTATTTCATTTTTAAATATCCATAAATGCCCCCGCAATATCCTTTTTTCTTCATTTTCTTTAATCCACGCAGATGGAATATGTTTATTCATGATTTTGATAAATTACCTGTTCTATATGTTTTTTGCCATTCTTTTATTGTGTTAAGGAGATAAAACCGAATTCGCTCCTCATCTTTTTTCTTTTCATAAGAAACGCCTTTACTCCATTGATTAAATCCTGTTTCATCCTCAGGAATATTTTTTCCCTCCTCATAAGCATTTGTATATATGACGACATGTTTTTGAGTTATCTGGGCAATCCCTCCCATTACAGCAAAAAAAAGTTTGGTAGTTCCTTCCTGTTGAATAGAAACGATACCTATGTCAAGAGCCGTAATTAAAGGAGTATGTCCCGGTAGAACAGTAATTGTTTCTCCATAAATTACAGGTAGAGATACCGCGGTAGATTCTAAGGTAATCGGTTTCATATTTAATGAACAAATCTGTAATGTAAAAGTGGAAGAACTCATGCAGAAAATCCCATTTGTTTCGCTTTCTCTTGGACATCCTGAATATTTCCACAATAAAGAAACGCTGATTCAGGGTAGTGGTCATATTTCCCTGAAAGTAATTCTGAGAAACTTTCAATAGTTTCATCAACACTAACATATTTTCCAGGCATTCCTGTAAATTCTTCGGCGACAAAGTTAGGTTGAGAAAAAAATCGCTGAATTCTTCTTGCACGATTAACAATCTGTTTATCTTCATCTGAAAGTTCTTCCATGCCAAGAATAGCAATAATATCTTCAAGGTCTTTATATCTTTGTAATACCTGCTGAACTTCGCGTGCAATTTTATAATGAGTTTCCGTTATATAACGCGGGTCTAATAAACGACTGGTTGAATCCAATGGGTCAACTGCCGGGTATATACCCATTTCTACAATTTTACGAGATAAAACAATAGTAGCATCCAGATGTGTAAAGGTATTGGCAGGAGCGGGGTCGGTCAAATCATCTGCGGGGACATATACAGCCTGTACAGAAGTAATAGAGCCTCGTGTCGTTGATACAATTCGTTCTTGAAGTTCCCCCATTTCAGTAGCTAATGTGGGCTGGTATCCGACCGTACTGGGCATTCTACCTAAAAGAGCAGAAACCTCTGAACCTGCCTGTGTAAAACGAAAGATATTATCTATAAATAAGAGTACATCCTGTTGTTCTGTATCGCGAAAATACTCTGCTACTGTTAACGCTGTTAATGCAACCCTTGCTCTTGCCCCCGGAGGTTCTGTCATTTGTCCAAATATTAATGCAGTCTTATTTAACACCCCGGAACGTTTCATTTCTAACCATAAGTCATTTCCTTCTCTTGTTCGTTCTCCCACACCTGCAAATACAGAGACACCTCCATGTTTTATAGCAACATTACGAATTAACTCCATAATTAAAACCGTTTTTCCCACACCTGCACCTCCAAAAAGTCCAATTTTTCCTCCCTTAGGAAAAGGGGCTAACAAATCAATTACTTTTATACCAGTCTCAAAAATTTCCATTTTAGGATTTATATCTCGATATTCTGGCGCTTTCCTATGGATTGACCAATAATCTGTAGCATTTATGGGTTCCAGTTCATCTACAGGTTCTCCGACTACATTTAAAATCCTACCAAGCACTTCTTTCCCTACCGGAGTGCATATAGGTTTCTCAAGATTTATAACTTCCATTCCTCGATACAACTTATCCGTGCTCTCCATAGCAATTGTTCGGACAGTATTATCTCCTAAATGTTGCATAACTTCTAAAACAATTCTTCGGTCATCATCCGTTGTAATTTCTAATGCTGTATATATTGAAGGTAACTCACCTTCTTCAAAGCGAACATCAACAACGGGACCACTTATTTTTATTACATGTCCTTTATTCATAATCTAAATCCTATTCTAATGATTCTGTTCCACCTATTACTTCTAACATCTCTTTTGTAATAAGTTCTTGTCTTGTTTTATTAAAAACTATTTTCAGGTTCTGTAAGGTCTCTTCTGCGTTCTTTGTCGCTACTTCCATGGCTTGTGTTCGGGCTAATTGTTCACAGGCTAAGGATTCATGAAAAATGCGATGCATCTCAGAAATTAAAAATAATTCACAGGTTCGGGTTACAACATCATCAATGTTAGGTTCAACAAGCCAATTATATTTCTTTATATTTTTAGGATTATCCTCTATCCCTTTAATGCTAAGAGGTAACAGTTGTTCGATTTCTATTTTTGTAGTAAATGAAAGTCCTAATTTTGTGTAAATAATGAAAACAGCATCCGTATTACCGTTTATAATATCGTTTGATAATTCATGGACTAATAAAGATACTTTGCTCAGTGAATAATCCTCAAAAAAGTTATTATAAGATTTCTTTACAGGAATATGATGATATTTTAATGCGTTATTACCTTTATTACCTAAAGAAATTAAATTTATATTTTTACCTGCAAACATATTTTTCAATACATCTCTTGTCTTTTGAACAATTGCTGTATTAAAACCACCACACAAGCCATGGTCACTCGTAATAACTAAAAGAGAAATATTTTGAATTGTTTGCCGTGACGAAATTAAAGGATGATTCGGTTGAAAGTCTGGTAAAGTATTAAGGTGTTGCCATAATTTATTTAATTCATTAGGTAGGATTCGACTAATAAGTAGTTCATTTTGGGCTCGTTTAAGACGAACCGTAGCAACCATTTTAATTGCTTTTGTTATTTTTTGTGTATTTTTTATGGTATTTATCTTATTTCGCAAATCTTGAATGCTACTCATAAATCTTTCCCTTCCCGCCATTTTTCTGAAAGGAAATGCAGAATAAGATCGTCCAGTTGTTGTTGTATTTCATTTGTCCATTTATTACTGGAACCGAGATATTCATAAAGGGACGGATTTTCTGCTTTTATATAGGCGATTAATTCATTTTCAAATCGGGGTAGAGCATTTATAGATATATTGTCAAGTTTTCCAGAAATACCTGCATGAATAATGATAATTTCATCCGCTAAGGGAAGTGTTTGGAAACGATTTTGAACCAAAATTTTTGTAAGCCTTTTCCCTCTTTCTAATTGAGACTTTGAAGATTCATCAAGTTCACTCCCAAATTGAGCAAATACCTCCAATTCACGGTATTGAGCCATTAAGACGCGTAATGTTCCAGCAATTTTTTTCATAATCGGAGTTTGTGCGGAACCACCTACACGAGAAACACTGATTCCAGGGTTTATAGCAGGTCGTATTCCTGAATGAAACAGAGATGATTCTAAATATATTTGCCCATCTGTTATAGAAATCACATTCGTTGGGATATAAGCGGAAACATCTCCTTCTTGTGTTTCGATAATAGGAAGGGCCGTTAAGGTTCCGCCTCCTTTAGATGGATGAAGACAAGCAGACCTTTCCAACAAACGGCTGTGGAGATAGAAAATATCGCCCGGATAGGCTTCCCTTCCCGGTGGTCTTCGCAATAACAACGATATTTGCCGATAAGCACTGGCATGTTTTGATAAATCATCATAAACAATGAGGACATGCTTTCCTTTATCACGGAAATATTCTCCAATGGCACAACCTGCAAATGGTGCTAAATATTGCATAGGTGCAGGTTCTGAAGCCGTTGCAGAAACAATGACTGTATATTTCATCGCACCATAATTTGTAAGGTCATAGACAATTTGTGCCACTGTTGAGCGTTTTTGTCCAATAGCCACAT